>LUTY01001599.1 GCA_001640045.1 Candidatus Thiomargarita nelsonii
GATTGTCCCTACATGGGCAACCACAAGGGATTACTCTTACATGAGCAACCACAAGGGTTTGCCCCTACAATATTCATACGTGTTGTGGGGTAATCCCTTGTGATTACCCTTTCTCTACATGGTCAATATAAAGTTGCACATCGCGTTTGTTTGTTATGGTTAAGCGAGTATAATCCACACTACTTGTTGCAACACGTACACAAATACTTGATACCTGACTGCTTTGCTTTTTTCCCGATCAAGAGGCAGGGTCCGTTCCATCTAAATACCATATTGCATGTCTTGAAAAATTCGTCCGTGCAATCCCCAGCATTACACACTACTTCATCGACGACAGATTCTCCGTCGTCATCCTCGTCGATTTCACCAATAATAACTCCATGTGCATCAAATTGTATCATTGCATTGGGACCAGTGGAGACTGTCAGTACATAAAAACCGGGTTCAATGTCTGGAGGCAATTCGGCTTCAATATACTCAGAATCGTCACTAATAACAGTGAGTTGTTTTTTACCCAATGTAACCAACAAATAATCACCATTATCAAAGTTAACACCATCAATCTCCAGCGAGGTACCAATAAAGTCGTCAACTAGGGCACTCGATATAACAAGTTGTTTTTTCAAGTTGGCGGTTACCTCAGAGTGAAGTACGCCGTTCGTTAAAGATAAATTCTCTTGAACCTGGTTAGCATAGGCGGTAATTGCCAATAACAAAGATGTAGTGAAAGCTAATTTGCAAAAAATATTCACTTTATTCTCCATTTTTTAGTCCATGTTGCATTATTTGGATTTAAAGCAGTATAGTGGAATTTCAGGACGTTTGCCAAAATCCCGCATTGAGACATCCAACGCACATTCATTTTCAACCATTGATAGCAGTGACTTTTGCTTTGAAACCTGTTCACACGATTGTATGCACTGCATACACTGGGTGCAGGTGAACATCTTGCGTTTGATGCTGCGCGGTTTCAGGCGCATGGGGCAAGCATGTTCGCAGGAGCTGTCGCAATTAACACACTCTGATGCCCGTGAACGATTAAAACCAACCACCATAGCCTGTTTATTGCCCATCCACACTAGGCTCTGGGCAACACCGACAGCACAACCAAAATTACAAAAAAAATGGCGTGCTAGGGTAAATTCGATGCAGAACACTATCGTAGCGGCAGTGAGAAAGAGGCCCTGATTTCGCGTTAATGTGCCATGTAACAGATTACTATAGATTTCTGACGGTGGCAGCAGATAGGTGAGTAAAACCAGTGCCCAAACAAACGAAACCCCTGTAATAGCAAAGGCGGTCAGCCACCACCAGTGCCGTTGTGGTATTATCACCGTGCCATCCGATTGCTGTTCAGGTAAGGGCCGTTTTTCCCAGAGGCTGGGTTTGCCTGATGCGCGGCGCATCAGTGAATTAATCATTTCAACCATTGAGAAATGGGGGCACAACCAGCCACAGTAGAGCCGCCCCCAACGCCAAGAAATCCAAACGCCGAGACCAAACACCAGTGCCAGAGGAACAAAGCCGCGCAATATGATGTTCAGCGCTGCCTGCATTGGGCTGATTTCACCACGCTGAAAAGCTTCCATCCCTAGCGTCCACGGTTCTCCAAAGAAAATGAAATGGTTGAGCGTCAGATCAAAACGGAAAATATCCAGTGGTGGTGCGACTATAAACAGGATGAAAAAGGCGGTACGCGCAACGAAACGCTGTTTTTGTGGCTTATTCATTGCTTACGACGCATCAAGCCCGCCAGAATAAGCAGCACAGAAGACAGCATCATCAAGCCAAATCCATAATGAGGATAAGAATGCGTAGAAAATTGGGCTACCTTACCATCACCAAAAACGGTGGGCATGAAAGGTTTGAGGGTAAAAGCCCCCATTTCGTTTAGATTATGACCAAACCACCACAGCCAGCCTGCATATTCTAATATAAAAAAGGCTGGTAATAAAATGGGAATAATCACTAGCAACCAGTAAAATAGCTTATTCTTCCAAAGGAGTCCCACGATAAAAATGAACAGACTGGCAATCAATACCCCTATGACCACATAAGTTGCTGTTGTTAAACTCCTTACTTTCTCTTCAATCTTAGCAGTCTCCCTGAAATACATACCCAAGCTGTCTCGAAAATTCTCTTGTAGGGCTTGAAAGCCACTCCAGTCTTGGAATTCTTCCCGTTCCATATCCATACTCTGCTGCAAAACTTGCTGATAGCCTTCCGACATCAAGGTGACACCACCCGGCGTGAAGAGGGTCATATATGCCCACACAACGATAACACCACAGCCCACTGTGAACGTCGCTGCCTGAAACTTTGAGCCCGACACCATAAAAGTAAGTAATAGCAGTATCAAAAAAGCAAACAGAAATTGTGATAGGGCGCGTTCAATAGGCCCGCCGGAGGCAATCGGATACATTCCCACGTAATGATTGATCGTATCCATTTCATGGACACAATTCAAGGCTTCTTCCTCATAGATTTCATCCGTATCACGCTTCTGACAACCGTTAAAAACGCCATTAACGTGAAAGTGAATGCGTACTCCGTCTGGAAAAGCCTCCGGTGGATAATTGGGGGCTTTGAGTGATACCCACCAAATGGGTGAAAAATAGATAACGATAAGTATTAGTATGGCTATTGTTGTCAACAAACGAAATAGTATGGCTTTTCCCATATTTAAATTATCCTTTATTAATCATCCACAATAGAAAGATAAGCCCATATATTTTGCAATTCTTCATGAGTAAACTCTTTTAATAATTCATCATCAGGCTCATCTTCATCGTGAATGCGTTCTTTGTTACTGAATTTATGTACTTGGCGCCACAAATAGTTGGTATATTGACCGGCAATCATTGGTATGCCTTTATTTTTTTTACCCCAACCATCCTGACCATGACAAAATCGGCATTCCTGATTATACAGTTTTTTGCCGGTTTCCACATTGCCTTTTGCACGAGCAATGTTTAACACTTTTTTTGCTTGCATCAAACGTTCAAATGCGTCAAATTTATTTTCTTCAATAGGCGGTAAACGAGTAGGCAAGGTTATCTGGCTCAAATAAGTGGAAATGTCCACTATATCCTCATCGGGTAGTTCCCGCTCTTCAGTGTGCGGTAGCATAGGCATATTTTGCCGTTTTCTCGCCCGGAACAGACGCAACTGTTTAGCAATAAAAGTGGCCGGTTGCCCAGCGATACGGGGATACTCACCTTGTTTCCCCCCCTGTCCGAATTCACCGTGGCAGCCGGCGCAAATCTCATTAATTTCCTCACCATTTTCTAAATCCACCGCGTGTCCGATTTTTATATAAAAAGATAATATAATCAATATGATAAAATATTTATTTAGGTATTTCATAAAAAGGGATTGTCTTCTCAACCTAAAAAAAATGGTAATTGGCTGAAAAATGCCAATTACCATTTTTTTGCAAATGAACGAAAACCTACCAACTAATCAAAATCAGGATTGAGTTCAGCATGACATTTGACACAATTGTTTTGAGCAATTTTTCTGGTTTTATCACATTGGGGATACCAGCCACTCAGCAATGTCCTCCATCTCAGCATCACTCACCGAAGCCATAATTCCCTTCATGACTGCCGTCAGACCATTGTTACGCGCACCGCTCTTGATGTCTTTCATCTGAGCGACAGCATACTCCTTGCCCTGCCCTGCGAGCTTGGGATAGCTTGGCATAATAGGCGTTTGGGCATCGGCTCCGTGACAAGCAGTACAGCCTTTGTTGTTGTAGAGCGTCGCTCCGTTAGCAGCCAGCGTTGCGTCCCCACCCTCTTTAGGCAAAGATGCCAACCACTCAGCAATGGCCTCCATCTCAGCGTCACTCACCGATCCCATAATCGCTTTCATGGCAGCCGTCTGACCATTGTTACGCGCACCGCTCTTGATGTCTTTCATTTGAGCTACCGCATAATCCTTGCCCTGCCCTGCGAGCTTGGGATAGCTTGGCATAATAGGCGTTTTGGCATCGGCTCCGTGACAAGCAACACAGCCTTTGCTGTTGTAGAGCGCATCCCCATCAAGTTTAACCACTGGCTTTTCTACTTTCTCAGGTACTGACATTTCTACTTTCTCAGATGTCGTCTCCTCTGGCTCGGCAACCGTGGACCCTTTTTTTGAAGGTAAAAAATAGACAACTATAAATATCACAGCTATGATAGCCAACAGACCAAATATTATCGTTTTATTCATATTTTATTTAAAATTCTCCTTAGACATTATCAGATATTCGAGGTTTTCAAAACCTATCTTATCTTTGAACTCTTTAGGCAACAACTTTAGTTAAGGAACTGGAACAAAATAACCTACTGATTTACTGTCATTTCGACGATAGGAGAAATGACAAACCGAGAAATTATTTTGTTCCAAGTCTATGCGTATCCACCGATATTTACATAATAATCATGTGGATACGCTACAATAAAAAAGTCTATTAATCAAAATCAGGATTGAGCCAACCCGGTTCTCCTAAATCCTCTTTAGGTGGTTTGAGACGAGAAGCATAGTCGATAACCGCTTTCATATCCCTATCTGTAAAGCCTTCAATCTGCTTCACCATGTCAGGATTAGCGTTGCGCCGCTTACCGTCACGAATCCATTCAAATTGACGCAGCATATATTTATAATGCTGACCTTGAATGCGTGGGTAAAATTTATCAGGTTTGCCCTCGCCTTTTTCACCATGACATTCGACACAATTGTCTTTGAACAACTGTTTGCCATGCTCCAAATCATCCCCAGCCCCAACGCCATTATCAGGATTCATGGGTAGTTTTGCAATATAGCCAGTCACATCGGCTAATGCCTGAGGACCACCTATTTCTGACGGTAATGCAAAAGGGTACATGGTAGGATTATCGCGGTTTAGGGCACGAATATCAGCCAATTGTTTAATGAGTACTGTGCGATGTTGCCCTGCTAACTGAGGAAAAGTGCCCTCCTTTGCTCCCCAACCTTCGGGTAAGTGACAAGCCGAACAAACTTCATAAACCTCTAAGCCATTCTCTAAGTTTGGTTCTAAGTACATCGCTTCATCCTGCTCGCCACCACCTTGATTCCAAGTCCCTGCACTATGAACCGGCTCAGTGGCGACCGGTGGTTGGCTCGGTTCGGCAACTGGTGCGCTACTTTCACCATCTAAAGAGGCCAACCATTCAGCCAGTGCCCCGATTTCTTCGTCACTCACGAGGTGCATCACCCCTTTCATAGCAGCAGTTTGCCCATTGTCACGCGCACCGCTCTTGATGTCAGTCATCTGAACAATCGCATACGCCTTATTTTGTCCCGCTAGTTTGGGATAGTTTGGCATAATGGGCTTTTTACCATCAGCACCGTGGCACGCGATACAAGTTTTACTCTTGTAGAGCGCAGCCCCTTTAGCCATCAGCGTGGCATCACCCGCTACACCAGCACCGCTTGATAAGGTGGCCAACCATTCAGCAATCGTTATCATCTCAGCATCACTGACAGAACCCATGATCCCTTTCATAACCATCGCCTGACCATTGTGACGCGCACCGCTCTTGATGTCTTTCATCATCGCTATGGCATACGCTTGGGGCAGTCCGGCGATCTTGGGATAGTTTAGCATAATAGGCATTTTGCCATCGACACCGTGACAGGCGAGACAGCCTTTATTGTTGTAGAGCGTTTTCCCATCAACTTCCTCAACAGTGCCCTGATCCAGTTTAGCCACTGGCATTGGTGTCGTCTTGGTATCCTCTGTCTCGGCAACTGTGGAGTCTTTTAAGGATGCCAACCATTGAGCAATGGCCTCTATCTCAGCATCACTCACGTTTAGCATAATCCCTTTCATAACCGCACTCTGGCCATTATGACGCGCACCGCTCTTGATGTCGCTCATTTGATTTATCGCGTATTCTTCAGCCAGTCCCGCGACCTTTGGATAGGTTGGCATAATAGGCGTATTAGCATCGGCACCGTGACAGGCGATACAGCCTTTACTCTGATAGAGCTTGGCACCTTCAGCTTCCATTGTCACCTCACTCCTCAAACCCGCATCCAAACCGGCGAGCCAGTCGGCAATGG
>LUTY01001511.1 GCA_001640045.1 Candidatus Thiomargarita nelsonii
GAAACATCTTTTATATGCCGGTTTCTAGCTTCCAGAGTCTCACCGCCAAGGCAGGCTTCACCCTCTATGATCAAACCATTGATGTTGTGAACACTAAAGATTTTCTCAGCCTGGTAATATGGATATTGCCCATCTACATGTGTCTGCTTGCCAACGATATAGGTGCCAGCAGGGATGATGAGCCTACCGCCACCGGCTTCTTCAATTGCTTGCGCTGCTCGTTGGAACGCTTCAGTATCATTTGTTACGCCGTCTCCTACAGCACCCATTTCTCGGATGTTGATCGTGGTACCGCTGACTTCCCAGTCATCATTAAACTGCGATTCAGATTCGCAGGTTCTAAGAGGCCACTGTACTTGCGGCGAGCTCTGTGTGGCGAGGGCATCGTCGTTGGCCTGGACTGAAATATGAATAGCCCCCATAATGCTGAACAAGCAAAGCATGGCGAAAATCAAGACTCTGCGTCGAAACGGTTTGTATTGTATCAAGTTTGTTTTGAATGGCATTGTATGATGAGGTAACATTTTTGCTCCTAAATAAAATAATATTATGAAAATATTCCATTTTTTATCGTTTTCTCTCTTTACTATATCATCCACATAAGTTTAATTGAATATATATTCAGTTGTGAAACTTATCTGACTAACAGTTAGTTTCATCTGATGAATGTTAAACACCAAAGGCGAAAAAATCTAACAAGGCTTTGTTAGGGCAAGTATCTTGGGACAAGATATCAAATATTCTCTGGCACCACCGACATCGGTGCTCCCGCACTCAAAATACCATAAGCTATCCAAGCCGCAATCCCTGCGTACACAATACGCGGTATCCATTCTGCCAACATTTCGTTGTGCCTCGCAATCTCTTCGGATTCTAATTTAGCATAATGGAGCATCATATCGGCTAAACTACCAGCTTCTTCTCCTATAAAAACAAGTTGAATTGCAAGCGGATTAATCCCTTATTATATATAATTAGGTGTCGTTATTGTTTTGGATAACGATAAAAACTCCCTCTCAAAAAAGACAAATTCATTAATCTCGTGCAAGCTACGCCTTGCACTCCTGAGTTGTACCTTCTTCAGGAGTGCAAGGCGTACCTTGCACGTTTTTTAAGCCCGCCAAATAATTCGTTATTAACAATTCCATTAAATTTTGCACTGAATCGGCACCTACAATCTCAAGCCTTCCAGTCAATGCCAAGATACAAATGCCATGCACGCCACCCCATAAAGCGCGAGCTGTTTGGGCACAGAGATGGGGCTCAAGTGTGGGCATAAATTCTAGTAACGGTTTTTCAACTAATTTAAATAAACGAAAAATCTTTTTTCGATACCAACTAGGGATTTCAGCATCTTTTGTCCGCTGGTATTCAAAAACAGTGCGCCAACGCTGCGGCTGTTCCATGGCAAATTCAAGGTAAGCTTGCCCAAGTGCCAATAGGCAAGCGTCGGGCTGACGACATTGTTGCTCAGTTTTGGAGATAACGGTGTATAATTGATCTAGGGAACGGGCATTGACTTGTAAAATCAGATCATCTAAGTTTTCAAAAACTATATATAAACTTCCTACGCTGTAGCCAATGGCTGATGCAATCTTACGGGCATTCAATCCCTGCAAACCTTCTTTTGCGACAATTTTTTCTGCAACTTGTAAAGCCATTTCTCGTATTTCTTGTCGGCTGTGGTCATTGCGACGTCCCATAATATGTTGTTTCCTTTTTATTCAGTGGTCATAAATTTTTGAATTCGGTTTTTTTTTATGTCATCATTATAAACAATTGAACACCGTTCAATATGGGGCAATATTCATTTTCAGTTATCAAAGGTAAAAGATAGAGAATTCATTCGCTAAATTATAAATATTTTTTTTTGACTATATAATTAAGTAAGTACTGGACAACTTATTATTTCAAGTTGGGTAGCTTAACTTTAGGAGCTTATTATGGCTAATATCTTTACACGCATTAACGACATTATAAACGCCAATGTCAACGATTTAGTTGATCGTCTCGAAGATCCTGAACGCATGATTAAGCAAGTGATCCGAGAAATGGAAGAAAACATCAATCAGTCCAAGGAAGGGGTTATTGATGCTATTGCCAGTGAAAAGCAGTTGCTACGAGAATTGGAGAGTCAGCGTCGTCAGTCTGAGGGGTGGTTGAAAAAAGCGCAACTGGCTTTAGAGGCGGAAAATGAAGAGTTGGCGCGTTCCGCTTTGGCACGAAAAAAGGAAGTTGATAGTATCATCAAGAATTTGGAGCCGGCTTGGGAATCGGCTAAGGCGACTAGCGAGCGTCTGAAAAGGCAATTGCATCAACTGGAGGCGAAGTTGGAGGAAGCCAAGCTGAAACGCAGTACCTTGATTGCTCGCCAACGGGCAACACAGGCGCGTCAACAGATGTACAAAACGGAGGACAAATTCCAGAGCAGTTTGGATGCTCAAACCCGCTTTGATCGGATGGAAGATAAGGTGGGGTATATGGAATCTCGCACTGATGCGTTAGCGGAATTGGAGGGTGAGTCTTCGCCGTTAGAAAAGGAATTTTTGCAGATGGAGGTTGATAATGATGTGGAAATGGAATTGGAGGCGCTGAAAGTTAAGGTGCAGAAAAAAAGGGCTTAGCTTAATATATAGTATTTCAGTTTAAAGGAGTCGGCCAGATTTATCTTGGACGTCTTTGAAAATCTTGGCCCAGACCTCAGAGGTTTCCAAAACCTCTGAGGTCTTTATAGCTCGACATTTTTCTGAAAAGCTATAGGACGCGGAGCGTCCTGGCAGGCATTCCCACGCGGAGCGTGGGAACGAGAAAACTAGGCTATTCCTCAATAGAGATGAGTTCAATATCAAAAATTAAGGTCGCATTAGCGCCAATTTTATTCCCCGCCCCTCGTTTGCCATAAGCCAAATCAGGTGGAATAAATAATTGCCATTTTGCCCCTTCTTTCATCAACTGTAGCGCTTCTGTCCAACCTTTTATTACGCTCTTGACAGGGAAAGTCGTAGGTTTACCCCGTTTGTAGGAGCTATCGAACTCCGTTCCATCAATTAAAGTCCCCCGATAGTGAGTTTTCACTTTATCGGTGGCTTTTGGAGTTTTGCCCGTTCCGGGCGTAATCACTTTGTATTGCAAACCACTGGGCAAGAAACGGAAGCCAAACGATTACAGGATGATGCTTTGGCTTTGCAAACGGCTGGGGC
>LUTY01001501.1 GCA_001640045.1 Candidatus Thiomargarita nelsonii
AGCTCGTGTCCCTTTAGGATTTTACCCTTAGGTTCGCCGAAGAGAAAGAGTTCTTCTACCTCAGCCTGGCCATGCCGCTTTTGGATTCGAGCATCAACAATGACATAGCCTGCATCGACTTCGTAAACACCGTGGACTTTATCAAAGCGACCAAGACGAATGGTTTCAAGATCAAGGGTAACAATGGAACCAATTGCATCCACATTGCCAGATTCAGAGAAATTAACTTCATCTTGGCTTGTTGTACTACAAAAGCAAGGTAACCCATTGCCGGTAAACAGTGCCATAAAAGCATCGTTTTGGTTTTTGGCAAGAGTCATATCTGCTCGTGCCAATTGGCAGACCTCAATGCTACAGGCCTTGGTATTGCTTGGAGTAGGGGCCGGAATTGTCTGCTGGCGATAATAATCCGCTAATACTTGCGAAGAGGTAAAAACGGCTGCGATCAACACAGCTAATTTTGCGAAATGAGTTGTCATCAGTTTACTCTCCTTTTAAGAGTGTATAGGTTGATAAATCTACCTGATCAAAGACTAAATGCAGGTTATGGTTGTCTTCAAAATTCGTGTCCTGTAAAAGTCGATCACCCGAAAGTACGCCATTGGTAACGTAGGTGTGATCAATTGGCAAGCTGGAGTCTGGGTTTACCACCAGATTAATGAGCTCGATACGCTCATAGGGTACCAATTGAACTGATTTGACGATAAGTACTGTTCCATCAGCTTTACGCACAGTGTCGCCTACCTCAAGTTCTTCCAGAGTTTCAAAAG
>LUTY01001502.1 GCA_001640045.1 Candidatus Thiomargarita nelsonii
TTTGAAAACCTGGCAGGTTTAGTTGCAAACTTTATTACATGCACGTTCCTTACTTGCCTAAAATATCCTTCAATGCTTCTAAATCTGTCCTCGTATCATCTAAAACATCCCAAATTTCCTCAGTGAGCATATCCTCATCTTCTAAGCTATCCAATCTATCTCCCTGTTCTGCTAAAGTTTCACGACTAAAACAACGCCAATCTTCACCCTCACTGCGAGGGTTCTGTCCTAAGGGATCATCCCCATAAGCTTTTTCAAATGACATAAGATGTTCTCGCCTTAAATGTAGATATTGTCCAAAAATAGGACCGTGAGTTCGTAAATCATAAAACCAAACGGTTTGTGTCTTCTCTGAAGCGGTTTTGCCTTTTCTGAAAAAAAGTATATGTGCTGATACTTTATGTGGGTAAAAAATACCGTGAGGTAAGCGTAGCACTGTATGCACAACGCAGGTATCAAGCAATTCGCGGCGTACTTCTTGTGCTGGTCCCCCCGCCTTCAATATTTTATCTGGTAATACAACCGCCGCTCGTCCTCCCTGTTTCAGTATTTGGGAAATGTGTTGTAACAAAGCTAGAGTGGTATCATATTTACTCAATTCATCAGTTGGATCACTGGCGAAAACGAGCATACTCAATATCACATCGGCTGGTGGCCACACTGCTAAGTTTAATAATAAACTATCTCCCCAGCGCACAGGTACATGTTGGGGATGATCAATATCATGTAATAAACAATTCATCAATGCTAAACGTTGCCGCGCTAAGTCC
>LUTY01001503.1 GCA_001640045.1 Candidatus Thiomargarita nelsonii
ATTCAAATACATCGTTTCCACAGCTTGCCGTAAATAATCATGGAAAAAATCCAATATTTGGATATAGTGTTTATTTGAAACCGGCTTGATCTCAATCCAATCTTCTACACTTTTACCAAACTCGTGGTAAACTTCCTCAGTCAGGTAAATTTTCCCGTACAATTCCCTTAAAATGGAAATCATGTCAATATTATCTAGGGCAATTAAACAGCTAGAATCGGAAATGACATTAGGCATTTTTAAAATCCCCTTCTATTTCTTGGGCATCATAGTTAAAGATTGAAACATCATAATTGCCGAGTAATTCCATTAATGTCCGTTTAGAAACACCCGCCAATTCTGCCGCTTGCCCAAGCGATAATTTGCCATCTTCATACAGCTTAGCAGCTAATATAAAAGCTATTTCTCTGGCTTCGATATTCACAAATATCGGTAATTTGAGTTGTAAGGTTGGCATGATAATTTATCCTTTTTCATCAATGAGTTGTTATCAGTTACACATCCAAGCGAAATTTTAGACTCCAAAATACCATCTGTTGTGACTAGTACAAGAATAATTTTTGCTTTTGGTAATCTTCCTATATTTAATAATTTCAGATGGTTACAATAGCTTTAACGCGGCGTTTTGACGGTTTTTCTAGCCGCTCAATCTCGCTGAACAATCGAACCTATTCATAAGCCGTTACAATTAAAACCGTCATATCCCCTTATAAACCTACTCTATGCACACAAATGGTTTGAAAATAAATTAAGTGTTTGATAGTTAAGTG
>LUTY01001504.1 GCA_001640045.1 Candidatus Thiomargarita nelsonii
GTTGTTTCGGGAATGGAGCGGAGCGGATTTCCCGAAACAAAACTTCAAAATCAATAATTTAGTCGGCACGATATGGCATTGCCCCGATGGAGACAGTACAATGAGATATTTAAAATTGTGGTTATTACCCGTCTTGCTCGTGTTACCATTCAAAACGAGTGCTGGAGATGAAGATCATGTGCAATATTATATAAAAAAATATGGTCTTGCGGATGAAAAAACTGAGCTTGTTCGCAGAGTTCATCAAGTCTTTGATCAAGTGAACTCTGTGGCTGATAAGAGACATCATCGTTGGCCACAGCTTGCCGTGATAAAGAATGGTTTCAGTAAGTCAGGTGATCCCTTGGCAATGGCTTTACCAGATGGTTATATCGTGTTATCGCAAAGAGCCTCAGATGTCAATGAATTACGCCACCTAGCACAGCGCATGGAGCATCAATTATTAGCGCGTGGCATTAGCAAAATTGAAATTCAAGGCTTGCCCAAAGAAGAAATTGCAGTGCAAATTTCATCGGCTCAACTCCAAGAATTGGGCCTCACCTTGCCCCAAGTCGGAGAACAAATCACACATTTTAGTCGCGATTTACCCGCCGGCGCTATCGGGCGCGATGACGTCGCACGGCAATTGCGGAGCCTAGGGCAACGCCGCGATGAATTAGCCTTTAGCCAATTACCATTAATAACAGATAAATCAGGTCGTTATATTCAACTGGATGATGTCGCCACAATTGAACGCCGTGCCCGACAGGGGCAAGTCCGTATTACATAT
>LUTY01001505.1 GCA_001640045.1 Candidatus Thiomargarita nelsonii
CGCTGTCGCTATTTAGTACAACTAATTGACTCAATTAGTTGTACTAAATAGCGACAGCGTGTAGGATGTACCATCTTGGATAGTCCATCTCTCGGTATCGTTTTAGTTAGGTAACTCCAAAAAATTAAAATACCCACACACAGGGCAACCCGATAGGGTATGCCCCTACAATATTTGGCATGTAGGGGCAATCCCACGCGCAAGCCCTTGGTATATTATTATTTGGGAGTTACCTAATATCGATCTAAACGAAACGAAGTAACGAAGTAATTAAAAACCGCCAATCAATACTTTTTAAAGGAGAACTTTATGCGAAAAATTTTAATACTGATAATAATTGGGATGATTTTAATCCCACCCGCCTTTGGGGATGCCTACACTCAATTTGAATGCGATGTTGGGCTCCCTGAAGTGTGCCTTTCCCGTGTCATTGCCAAATTGCAAAATCAAATCAGCGCGTTAGAAAGCAAGACTCAAGCACAAGATCAGAGCATTGACGCGCAGCAACTGCAAATCAGGGTGTTAGAAACCAAGATTCAAGCCTTGAAAAAGGAAAATGCGGCTTTGGCTCTTCAGCAAAGCCAACCAGAGAACTCTTTGCGAACCTTAAAAGAGAAAATTAAAATGTTGGAAGGTGGGGCGTTCCAAGATCGCTTAAAAGACAGCGGTTTTGGTCCACAGATGGTTTGGATTCCCGCCGGGCGTTTTAGAATGGGTGCGCTCGGCGTTCCGCAACTGGGGGGCGTCGTCTGTCCGCGACGACTTGGTG
>LUTY01001506.1 GCA_001640045.1 Candidatus Thiomargarita nelsonii
CTCAATTTATAGGCAAACGGCATCAATTTCATTCATTTAAATATTGCTTGACCAAATCTCTAAGACATCTGGCATGATTGTCAGTTATTTCTTCCCAGCCAGAAAAGTAACTTGCCAGTATATGAGGATTGTTTAATGTGCTTCCTCTTTCAATGAGATATTTAGTCCGATCACTTAAAATCTCTAGCATCCGATTGCGACTATAACCACCTTTCACATCTTGCCGTTCAAAATACTTATCCTTTTTGTACTGCATTTTCTGTATTCGTCTAGCATCGTGATATGAATAGACCTTTTTCTTACCACAAATTTGATATAGATCATATAGAGTTAGCTTTTTAGAGATTATATCAGCAAGCTCAAAGTCAGGGCGTATATATTCGGCTTTTTCCTCAATCCATGGTGCCATCATACTTGGACTTCCATATTTGTAATAAACGTATTCCCCTTGATAAAAACCAAATAGCCAGTGTTTTCCTTGCCATTTCTCAATATGATCTGGGCCAAAATCCCTTACTGTTGTAACAGAAGCTTTTGAGGTGGTTTTTAATTCAAATGGGATATTATTCCCCTCCAATTCAAGGAATGCATCAATACCAGTTCTTCCTTCAGATGTATCCTTAACGAGTTCGAATAATCCGATCATTTCACTTTCTCTATAATCATCTTGAAAATAATTTTTCATTGCTCATTTCTTGCGAAAACGTACCCCAAACTGTAACACCAAAGACAAAAGAGCCGGCATAAAAGTCAAAGTCACCAAAGTTGA
>LUTY01001507.1 GCA_001640045.1 Candidatus Thiomargarita nelsonii
GCGATCCAAGGCAAATATCACTCGAAAATTATGGAATAAAAAATATCTCATTTCATTAAACCTTTTGGACGCCCAAGATAAATCTTGGACTCCAAAATACATTAAAATACAACTCACCCAAAAGCGCAGGATGTGGCTTTTGGCTCTGGTGGGCTTTTTCTCGTTCCCTTTACGACGTTTCAATGCCATTAAGTTAAGGATAACTGATTGATAATATTCGCGCTAAAATTCACATATGATGTCGGACGGGATTGCAAATCCCGTCCGACTAAAAACTAACACAGGCTATTCGGCGTATTCTCCTGATATTGAGGGTTGTGTTTCGACGGGCAAAACGCTTGACGAAATCAAGCCGCACAAAAAATGTTTAAACAACACGTTACTGATAGTAGTATAGTCACTTTAAAAGCCCAAGGTGTACTCAGGATGAAAAAGTGCAAAGCACTAGGGTTATCAGAGAAAATTACAGTACGATTTGTAAGAGTTATATTGAGTACTGGAGAGATAGAAGTTCTTGTAACCTCATTGCTTGATGAGAAAAAATACACCACACAAATGTTCAAGGAATTATATAAGAGGCAAAGGGGTGTTGAGTGTTTTCTTGGCGTTTTAAAAGAGCGTTTAAAAATTGATAACTTTACAGGTAAAACGGTTATTTCCATAAAACCAGATTTTTTTGCAACTATATTTTTAACCGGTTTAGAATCTGTACTCACTCAAACGGCTGAGTCACAATTATTTGATAAATCCCGTCAAAATAAACACCGGC
>LUTY01001508.1 GCA_001640045.1 Candidatus Thiomargarita nelsonii
AAACTAGCACTAATAAATTTATCTAAGTCCCCATCCAACACAGCCTGCGTATTGCCAGTTTCTACACCCGTGCGTAAATCCTTGATGAGCGACTTATCCAACACATAAGAGCGAATCTGACTGCCCCAACCAATGTCCGCTTTGTTGTCAAACGCGGCTTGTTCTTCACGGCGGCGTTCTTGCATTTCTAATTCATACAGTTTAGCCTTTAATTGTTTCATTGCCGTGGCCTTGTTTTTATGCTGAGAGCGATCATTTTGACATTGCACAACAGTGTTAGTCGGTAAATGGGTGATGCGTACCGCCGATTCTGTGCGGTTAACATGTTGTCCCCCAGCGCCGCTGGCACGGTAAACATCTATGCGTAAATCGGCCTCATTAATATCAATATCTATATCGTCATCAACTTCAGGCGCTACAAAAACAGCCGCAAATGAGGTGTGGCGACGATTGCCCGAGTCAAAGGGCGATTTACGTACTAGGCGATGTACCCCAGTTTCTGTGCGTAGCCAACCATAAGCGTAGTCTCCTGTCACACGAACGGTTGCACTTTTTATGCCAGCGACTTCGCCAGGCGACTCGTTAATCATTTCGGTGGCAAAACCGCGCTGTTCTGCCCAGCGTAAGTACATACGCAATAACATTTCGGCCCAATCTTGAGCCTCCGTGCCCCCAGAGCCGGATTGAATGTCTAAAAAAGCATTATGTGCATCCGCCTTAACAAACACCTCAAAGATTTTCCGGGCTACGCCCAGATTCGTCGTGTGTC
>LUTY01001509.1 GCA_001640045.1 Candidatus Thiomargarita nelsonii
ACATAATCAAACCTCAAACCAGCGTTTAATGTACCACTTATTTATTTACGTTTACTAAACCACCTGCCCCTCAAGCTCCAAACACGGCCTCTGTGGAAACACTTCGCCAAAACGGGGAAGGGCAAAACACTCAAAAAATACCAAAGAATGCGTCCAAAGAAAGATTGGCCTTCGATCCAATTGTCAAGCGACAAGTAGAATCCGACAGAAGTTTGCCACATCAAAACTTAGAAGAACAATACAAACGAGAGCGTAAAGACGCAATTGACGCGCTCTATGAAGAAGTAGTCAACCGAATGGACTTTGCAGCTGAAAAAGCTGAGTTCGTTGAAAAAAAATTAATAAAAATTAAATGGTTATATGACTTATCTCAAACACAAGGTTTTGAAAATGCTGGCCTTCTGGTATCATTTAAAAATTTTCTAGCGGAAAAGTATTTAAAGCCAGAATATCGCCGCTTTGAAAGTTGGTATGAAAAATTCCGTTCTGAACCAAAGGCGTAGAAGACGCATGGCCCAAACGACTTCAGGAGAACAAAATGCTTAGCGAACCGATTCATACCTCAGAAGAATTATCAAAGTGTTGTGCGGCAAAGTCACTGACACCTTCAGATCGTCAAGCACTGAGTTTGCAAGCTTTAGCGCGTACCGAACCTATTAGTCAGTTAGCGAAGCGCCATCAGGTTAGCCGCCGTTTTCTATACCGACAAATGCTTAAAGGAGAGGAAGCTCTTGAGCAGGCTTTTAATTCAAAGGAATCAGAAGAAAA
>LUTY01001510.1 GCA_001640045.1 Candidatus Thiomargarita nelsonii
TGTAAGGGTAATATCCTTTTACCAATTCCAAATCCGTCGCACAAATCCCAGCCAGGTGGACGCGCACCAGGGCTTCTCCAGCCAGCGGCTTAGGAATAGGAATATTATCCTGCAAAATGAGTTGTTTTTTTTCTAGGCACAAGGCTTGCATAAATATATTATTTTGACAAATTTGATTTTATAATAGACAATTTATAGGCAAATATAAATTGTGTAAATACTTGGCTTGATTGATTTAGCCGCTTAAAGGTGAAACTCCATGACTGAGAACAATGTCATCTTGACAGTACCCCTCGGTTAGGAAAACAACAAATAAACCCAACATTCTCAAAGATTATTTGGTTCTCGTTCCCACGCTCTGCGTGGGAATGCCTGCCTCGACGGTTGATGCATAGTACAAAAAACTTTTAACAAAAATTAATAAAAATTTACAATTTTTCTGTGCTTGAACTCAGAGAAACCGCACGGTAGTCAGCATTTGAATTTTGGGAGGGAGGCCTTATGTGCTTGTTGAGTTGACACTAAAGCATGAGCGTGGTAAATTGCAACTGTAACATAAGCGTGGAAATTGGTACAATAATCGCACTTTTAGTTCAGCCGCTCCCGCTAAAAAAGTCAAATTATATCGCCAAAAAGCAAAAAAAATCAGGACGAGCGAAGACCTGGCAAAAATTGCCAATTTTTGAAAAATTGATATTAACTACAGAAAAATAACACACTGAAAAGCCAAGATTGATCCAAATTGAAACATAACCTAACTCATCAAGA
>LUTY01001520.1 GCA_001640045.1 Candidatus Thiomargarita nelsonii
GCTCAAACATAATAGGTATGGGAGGTGCTCAAGATACTTCGTGGGGTTACTCGCTCGAATGTCAAGATTGCGGATATATCGAAAGTGAAGGACATAGTCTGATATAAAAATGGTTATCCACAATCTTCCGGTACTTTTACGCGGGGTGTGTGATTATGCCTTGTCTGACAAAGCGCTTTGCCATCTTTCACGTCGCGCTTACGGGTGCTCACTTGCCAATTGCTACCAAATTTAATCCCATAAGGCGGATCAATCTAAATCATCTGGACTTTGCCTTTTAGCCCCAACACGACACGTCAAAAGCTATTCGCATCGACTCGACACTACTCGACACCTGATAACTGATTAAAAATGGGGCTTGTGTGTTTTTCAGGTGATTTGAAAAATGAGGACAAAATCGAAGATTGTACTAAAAATCAGGCATTGCGTATTTTGAGGTCATTTTCTTTTAGCAGGGCAAAATCATAAAAGCTATATAAATGAGTCGATGGGCAAGTGCTTTTTTATTATACTAAATGGAAATCAAAACCGTGAAAACAAGACCTGGCAGGTTAAAAACCAAACCTGCCAGGTCAAAGTCAAATGCAGGTCAGGTTGTGCCTTTGACCTGCCAGGTTTGGTTTTAACCTGGCAGGTCTTGTTTTGATTTTCACGGTTTTGATTTCCGCCCAGTATAACTGATTCGGTTTTTTAGTCGTTTTGAAAATCAGGGCTAAAATGGAAAAAGGTACTAAAAATCAGGCTTGGCGTTTTTCAAAAAATCGGATTTTTTGACATGGTTGCCCACCATTTCGCGTGATTATTTAAATAACTGAATAATCGGTTTAAATAGCCGACGAATTTTGAATGCGAGTGGTAAATTTTTCAAGTCGGTTCTAACTTGAAGCGTACTGGGATCATCAGAACCCAATTTAAGTTCAAAAATCGCTAAAGCCTGATGATAAAGTTGATAGGCATTGTCATAATCGCCTTTATCTCTGCATAAATTGGCTAAATGATACAACGGAATCGCGGTATTATCATTTGATTTTCCGAATAGGCTTTGATAAATCGTTAAGGCTCGACGGTAAAGTGGCTCAGCACTGTTATAATCTCGTTTTTTTGAGAGTGCTTTCGCTAATCCAATCAATGATTCACCGGTTTGTGGATGCCTTTTGTCTAAGACTATTTTTTTTAAAAAGTCCTCTTTTGTTTCTTATACTCAACCTGAGTGGACTTGAAAACACTGAGGTTCTTGTTTTATTCTGAGTGAGCATTAGCTGTACTCACCACCGCGATAAAAACGTCGAACTAATTTTCGCGTGATTATTTAAATAACTGAATAATCGGTTTAAATAGCCGACGGATTTTGAATGTGAGGGGTAAATTTCTTATGATCGTTCAGTTGGGTTACGTTTTTTGTTGCACAAAAAATCTAACCCAACCTACCTGGCTATTTTCTATTACACAAAATACCACTTGCCTGATAACCACAAGACTTTAAAAAGCGAATAAACTCGGCTCGGAAATTGGTTTCATTGTTCATATTTATTTTTTATTATCTTTACCGGCTTTTTTTAATTGTATTATCGACACATGTTTAACCCCTTCGGGGTTCGTGCCTCAATGAAAATCTCTAACCTCTTTGGTGTGAAACATAAATAGCCTTATGTGAAAAGGAAAATGTAGATAAACTGACATTAATATCGGTGGAACATCATAAAAGAAAAAGAAACGCCAGCCCAATGGCAATTGCAGAACCAATTGCGATTGAGATCAGAGTGGTTGTGGACACTACAGTACAGTCCTTCGGGTTTATCAACGATGATGGAATTTCATCACATGAAAATTTATTCTTAGAAACGTATAAGTCTTCTAAGTTATTTAAGTTGATAAGCGATTTGGGAATAGGGCCACTTAGGTTATTATTGTCCAAATAAAGCCTCGTCAAATTACCTAAATTCCCAATTGACTCAGGAATAGGGCCACTTAGTTGATTACTACTCAGATAAAGCGCCGTCAAATTCCCTAAATTCCCAATTGACTCAGGAATATAACCTTTGAGTTTATTATCAATTAGTTCAATTTTAGTTACATGTCCATCGCTACATGAGATACCTTTCCAACCACAAGGTGCATTTGTCACATTCCAGCCCCAAAAAAAGCCCCTTGGCGCAAAAGCCTTGGGGCTTTTTTATTATCGGGCTGTCCAAACCACATCATCGTATCCCCCCTTTTAGGACGGCAAAGCAATGCCTGTCAAGATCAGATGATATTTTGGGTACTTAGCTTTTCTCAGTTCAAATGAAAAGTTTGTCTCTCTAAATTTAAAGTGACTCACCTGCAATTGCCTGTCAATGCTTACCTCAATCTCACCAGTTTAGAATTTTACCCTGCGGCGCGTTTCCCCAAGTGGTTAAACCCATATTAGGTTGTTGATTATTGGCTCGTGCTTTGATGATTTCAGCGGCAGGGCATCAAGGTTGTAGTATTGGATTTTATAAATTTTGCCATCAGTGGCAGTATGTTCCAAAATAGAACCGACTGAATTTTATTCTAACTCCTTATTTTCAAATATATTACTCAGATGTTTTGTGATTGGTGGACGTTGGACTCCAAAAAGTGCTGCCATCTTTTTTTGTGTAAGCGGTATCATCAGAATTTCAGCTTCTTGTGGTAGATTGTTCATGATGGATTGTTGCGCCCGCCACGCTCCAATGACGCAGCGGTTTGCTTTGTTGTTAATGTAGTGATTTTCAAAAAAAGGAATCATTGCTTCTATTTTTAATTCCTTAAAATACGGTTCAAACCCGTATTTAACCTACCGCTTTAACATCATTAAAACGCTTTCTAAACACCTTGGCAATAGGTAAATGAATATCCATTACCTCATCGTTCACCTCAGTGTCATCCATAGCAAAAATCCCATACTCGGTAGGTTGAGAATAAACATAAATTGTCTTTACATCAGGTATAACCAACCAACACGACTTGACACCTAATTCAAAAAAAGCATGTATTTTACGCTTAAGTTCCGGAATCCCTTGACTTGGTGAAAGTATTTCTATAGCAAGTAAAGGCATATCGGTCATCTTCACAACATCAAATTCTTGAAGGTCAATACTGCTTGGATATAAACAAACATCAGGCTTAATTTCATCTTTAGCCTTGATACCATACTGACTCAAATCATGCTGGCTAATGTCTAGGCTTAGTTC
>LUTY01001512.1 GCA_001640045.1 Candidatus Thiomargarita nelsonii
ACCGAGCCAGTGATGCCAGTGTTCAATACAGCACTCAGGTGACTGATGATTTATTTCGGAGACAAGCCTTGGTTAATAGGCATTCGTCATCCAAACGGCACAGATGTATTAGCGGTGAGTGGAGAAGAAAGTTTTAAAATTATTTTGGTAACACTTTCGCAGTCTCTTTGGTTTAACTCGATGATCAAGTTTTTTACGTTTTTGTCAGATCGATGAGCTGAGAAATCTTATTTGATGTCGTTTAAGATTTCTCAGCTCAAAAAAATGACAAAACCGTGGTTTATTATGATAAAATCATTTTTTTACAGATCACTGAAATAAAAAATGTCAAGTGCTAAAAACTTGATCATCGAGTTAAAGGAGTCCAAGATTTATCTTGGGCTCGCACCCGTCCAAGATAAATCTTGGACTCCGAATACCACCTTACCCTTAATTTTATTTTTTTTAATATTTATTATCAATAAGTTATAAATTTATACCACAAATTTGTTTGAAAAAGCCAAATTCTTGGTCAATACTTAATTTTAAAGTGGTCAATCCCATTAAGTTAAGCTCATGTACAGCACGATATGGCATTGGGGGGAGCCAAAGTTGCCACCCACAAACCTGATACCTGCGGGGGGGGTTTGAATACCCCGTAGCAACTTGAGTTAAACAATGGGGGCGGAATTTTTTAGGGGTTGCATTTGCTAATTGACTTGTGTCTTATGAATATTTATCGTTGTTGTAAAGCACTCATCAATCAGTTTAGCTAGTTTAACCACGAG
>LUTY01001513.1 GCA_001640045.1 Candidatus Thiomargarita nelsonii
CAATGGCAATCTATCAATATACAAATTATGCAAGAATCAAACTTAGCCCTTTCTGACCAACTTTATCAGAATGGGCTAAAAGATACCTTGCGGATCGCGACTAAACGGGGTTCTAATATTACCGGGACACCTAATCATCGTCTTAGAGTAGTCAATGACAACGGTGAATATGCTTGGAAATACCTGAGTGAAATCAGTGTTGGGGACGAAGTCATACGCCGTCTAGGTGGGCACCAAGAATTGCTGGCTAATAAACCATACATGGCATTGCAAATCCCCAAAAACACGATTAATCAAAAAACAGTTCGTTTGCCGGCTGAATTGACTGAGGATGTCGCTTATTTACTTGGCTTGTACATGGGTGATGTTAAAGATCATTACACCAAAAAAGAAGGGGTAGGACTAGCTATTTGTGATGATGATCCGTCAGTCGTTGAATTTGTACGGCATGTTTTTAGAGAAGAAATGGGCATCACGGTTATTGAGGATACCTCATCGGGTTGCACCCTCGCCGATTCGACTGCCTTAGTCGATTGGTTTGAAGTCAATGGTTTTACAGGGAACGGTGCGTTTATTCCTCAAGTTGTCCTGCAATCGCGTACCAGTGTCTTAGCTGCTTTTATCAGTGGTTTATTTGCAGCAGACGGTACCGTAGAACACTGCTATGTTGAATTAAGCACAGTCAGCAAAAACTTAGCCAACCAAGTTAAGGTGAGTTTAGAAAGCATGGGTATCGTGACGACTGTGTCCCAACATGGGACATTGGG
>LUTY01001514.1 GCA_001640045.1 Candidatus Thiomargarita nelsonii
TCGCGCAGGATTAACCTAATTTGACCTGTGATGGGATAATTGCTGCCTATTGGGATAGCAATGCGCTTTCCTCTTTTTAAGCTAATGACTTCAATGTAATTTTTACCATTATGTGAAAAACACTTATAGCTACCAGATTCCAAGACAATTTGATTAAAAGTATGATTCTTTCCATGTTTCCAATATTTTCGCATTAATCGGCGCAAATAGGAATCATTGACCCAAACTGAATCATTTTTTAGCTTTTTAAATAAGTCTTTACGCTTATCCTTGTCATCAATATTTCTAAAAATGTGGCGTACCACTTTTTCTTTGGCGGCTTCTCGATACGCTTTTACATCATCTAAAGTATCGGATAACGTAGCTCGCCATATCCTTTGTGGTAATATCAATACATGTTTATCGGCTATCCACCCATCACGCACCGGACGGAACTTGGCACCAAGCCCTCCAATAGAGCCATAGTTGTGCCATACTTCGGTGCGAATCGAACCGCACCGTTTGGCGATCTCATTTAACGCTTCGTATTTTGCTTGGTTGAGGTCATCGCTGTACGCAATTCGGCTGACTTTTTTAGCTTTTTTCATTTTGTTGTTCCAATTGTTTTTTTATCATTCATCAAAAATGAACTTCGTTAGTTTAGATGCTTCTTAAAAAGAATGTCAAGCTTTTTTTGATTGACATTTATTTCTTCACCAAATTTCTTGGACAAAATGGATAAGAATGGTTAAAGGTGACTAAGAAATCAAGTGCTAGACGCGGCACCA
>LUTY01001515.1 GCA_001640045.1 Candidatus Thiomargarita nelsonii
GTTTTAGAAGAACTCAGACAGCGGGGTGATATTCTCTACGTGCGTAATCTGGCTCAATTGTTTGAAGTCGGCGCTTATGTGGGTAATCCCATCAGCATGTCTGAATTTATGCGCGACCATTTGGCATTGGGCAGTGTACGCATGATCACCGAATGCTCCGATGAAGAACTCGCCACCATTGAGACACGGGCACCGGGTTATACCAGCCTGTTTCAAGTGCTACGTGTCGAGCCGCCACCCGTCGCCCAACAGGCAGAAATTGTAGGCCGCCGTCTGCGCCTCTCTCATCCAAAAGTCAAGCCTGCCATTGAGGAAACGCTACGCTTGCAACACCGTTATGCGCTTTATTCTGGTTTTCCGGGTAAAACGGTCATTTTTTTAGAATCACTGTTAAATCAAGAAGATATAAAAAAAACGGGATTAGATCGTGAAGCGGTGGTGAGGCGGTTTTGTGAAGAATCTGGGATGCCGCGTTTTTTGGTAGAAAGTCGCACGCACTTAAATCTTGATGAAACGCGGACTTTTTTTCAATCGCGCCTGTTTGGACAAGACGCTGCCATTGATATCGTGGTTAATTTATTAGCCTCCGTCAAAACGCGCCTGACTCGTCCAGGTAAACCTATCGCCTCTCTATTATTTGTAGGACCCACTGGAGTTGGCAAAACGGAATTAGCCAAAGCCCTAGCAGAATTTATGTTTGGCGACACCGAGCGGCTGATCCGTTTTGATATGAGTGAATTTTCTGACGAAGTCGCTGTCTTGCGTTT
>LUTY01001516.1 GCA_001640045.1 Candidatus Thiomargarita nelsonii
GGGTTGTTTCGGGAATGGAGCGGAGCGGATTTCCCGAAACAGAGGGGGGTAAACACGTAGTCCCTACACGAGGAGAAACAAACATGTGCATAATCAGACTAGTCAAAAACACGAATTTTGTCCAAATCGACAACAGAAGTTTTGAGAACCAAGGATTATCTTGGAAAGCCAAAGGTATATTGGGCTATCTGCTAAGCCGTCCCGATAACTGGATTATTCAGTTAAGCCAGTTGATTGCCCAAAGTACCGATGGACAAGCTGCCGTCCAAACAGCCTTAAAAGAGTTAGAAGGTGAAGGATATTTAAAACGCCAACGGATAAAAAATGAGAAAGGTCAAATTCAATGGGAGAAAATAATTTATGAAAATCCAGAACTCAATCCAGAATGGAACGGGCAAAATAAGGCCCCAAAGATGCCCGAGAACGCCCCTAAATTGTCAAAGCAATCTCAACCTATGTCGCAAGGGGAAAAAACGTCGCTGCGGCCACAAAAAGAAGTTGCGCCACAAAAAGTGGAAAAAGCGAATGTAAAACAGGAGAAGGTGACTAATGGAAACTCGCCAGAGCAACGCCAATCTGCTACGGAACAGCAAGAAAGACCGGTGCAACAAACAAAAGAGGCGCCGCAGGAAAAGCCGAAAGCACAGCCGAAGTTCAAACTAGATTTCAACGAGAAAGATAAGGAGATTATGACAAGGATGCTAACGGGTATAGATAAGGGCCAGCAATTGATAGAGGTCCTGGAAAAAATGGTCTCCCAAGGCAAG
>LUTY01001517.1 GCA_001640045.1 Candidatus Thiomargarita nelsonii
AATACTCCGCATGGGCAGCATAGCACAAAATGACATATAACCCGTCAAGAAATTGCTTGGTAATGGCTCATTTTCCAAATAGTGCCCCAAATAAGCCAACATCACTTCACGGCTCACTTGTTCCTTAAATTCAGCCCGATTGCTATTTTCAACTAAACTATTTAATACCCGACGTATTTCTTGAGCCTCCGCTTCACTGTTCTCATCAGGACTAAAAAAACCCTCCAAAACGCCCATCAAAAATGTCGCCCAATCTGTTAAAGACTGTGACATATCCAATGATTGGACACAATTAAACAAATTTTCAATAAAGGTGATAAATTTACCAAGTACCAAAGTATCACTGCCCTCAATCTCATCAAACGGCAAAATACCTTGAAAAAGGAAAGATTGGGAAGATTTAGGCAAAGCATAGCCAAGCAACAAACGATTTAAACCCGCCCGCCAAGTATTCTCCTCAAAAGCGGGCAAATTTTGGCGTTCCCGATCCGATTTATCCATGCCCCAACGAATACCCGTCTTATCAATCCAATGCAAAATCAAATCTAAATCCTGCTCATTCAATCCAAAACGCCTTTGCACCGCCTCATCCTCTAACACCGCTAAAACTTCACTCACCGAAAAACGGCACTTGCTGAGTTCTAAAATGCTGAAAAATGTATCAATCAAAGCACTTTTACCACGCAAACTGCGATCAGCAATACTAAAAGGAATTCGCTTGGTTTCATCAGGTATCGTATCAAATACCGCCTCAATAAACGGCGCAT
>LUTY01001518.1 GCA_001640045.1 Candidatus Thiomargarita nelsonii
TTCTTTTTGTGTAAGTGGCGATAAGTTTTGACGGTGCCGTTTCCATGAGTCGTGACGAGCCATTGCCTTTCACCTCTTTTTTTATTTATATTAGAGTGTTTAGTTTATCACTTTGTACAAATGTATTCAATAGAATTGATATTAATAAATTTTTGAATTTAAATTAGTTTGTAATATGTAATGGACAAAAAAAGCTCTTTATATTCTCGCAGTTCGTTGTAAATACGACGAAAAAAATCCAAAAAGGAACCCAATGGAAAACAAAAACCATGAAGAGCTGATCAAAAAAGCCATTGAAGCGGCAGAAACAGAAAAAGAATGTGCCCAAATACTAGAAACCCATTTTAAACGCTTACATGGCCGAAAACCATCAAAAAGAGAAAGAGCTATAATTAATGCTGATGCCGCGAGGGCAGTATCAGTTGTATGTGATAAAAAAACGGGGTACATATTCATTAATACTTCTGGAAGACCGCATCCGCAAACAGAGGAGATACATATCGAATTAAAACGAAGGATGCCGGAAGATAGTTTGGACAAAAATAAACGGCCAGTAGAATATTGTGCCGAATTTAAAGCTTGTAATAAAGCCTTGCATTCACGTCATGACGCAAAAATGGAGGATTTAATCGTTGCGACTGTTCTTGTTAGTGATGGTAGCCCCAAAGAAAGATGCGAAAATTGCAAACGAACAACTGAAGGGGCAATTGTTCTGACTGATTAAAAGGAGATATAATTATGTATGGTTTTTCTAAAAAAACCTTA
>LUTY01001519.1 GCA_001640045.1 Candidatus Thiomargarita nelsonii
GGGCGCGGGGGCACGAGAGGTTTATTTGATAGAGGAACCGATGGCGGCGGCCATCGGCGCGGGGCTGCCAGTCAGTCAGGCTGTGGGTTCAATGGTACTTGATATTGGTGGCGGAACGACGGAAGTTGGTATTTTGTCTCTCAATGGTATCGTTTACTCGGAATCTATACGCACTGGTGGCGATCGCTTTGACAACGCGATCAGGAGCTATGTACGTCGTCGCTATGGCACCGTGATTGGTGAGGTGACGGCGGAACGGATTAAGCATGAAATCGGATCAGCCTATCCGAGTAAAGAAGAACACAAAATTAATATACGAGGGCGTAATTTAGCTGAAGGTATTCCTCGTAGTATTACCCTTAACAACCATGAAATCTTAGAAGCTTTACAAGAGCCGTTAATAGATATTACTAGCACAGTCAAAACGGCGTTGGAAAAAATTCCGCCAGAGTTAGCTGCTGATGTCGCAGGAAAAGGTATAGTTTTGACTGGTGGCGGTGCCTTGTTGAAGGATATTGACCGTTTAGTGATGGCGGAAACGGGGCTACCGGTGATTCTCGCTGATGATCCCTTGACATGTGTAGCGCGTGGTGGTGGTCGTGCGCTGGACTTGATTGAGGAGCATGGACCTGGAATTATAGATTTGGAGAGGGGTTGATTTAGCGGCGGGGTTTTGGCAACCCCGTAGCATAATATAGGTGAAACAAGCGGGGAAACATTAGAACAATGAAAAAAGCCGTTTTTCATCATCCCAAACAAGCGTTA
>LUTY01001530.1 GCA_001640045.1 Candidatus Thiomargarita nelsonii
GTTCCCACGCGGTAGGACGCGGAGCGTCCTTGAAGGCATTCCCACGCAGAGCGTGGGAACGATATAACTGATAACTGATAACTTAAAAGAGGCGAATTTGTTATGAGTACTGTTGAAGAACGTGTCAAGGAAATTGTCGTTGAACAATTGAGTGTCAAAGAAGAAGAGGTTCGCAATGAATCCTCTTTTGTCGATGATCTCGGTGCAGATTCTCTTGATACCGTAGAATTGGTGATGGCACTTGAAGAAGCATTTGGGTGCGAAATCCCTGATGAAGAGGCAGAGAAAATACAAACAGTACAACAAGCTATTGATTATATTAATAATAATAAAGAAGAATAAGGTTTCTAGGGAGAAAAAAGGCCATGTTACATCTAAGGTGTACTGGCCTTTATTTTTGCGAGGTTGTGTACCGAAAGTGAGTAAAAAACGAGTTGTTATTACTGGTCTGGGTGCTGTTTCCCCTGTGGGCTTGAGTGTCAAAGACAGTTGGGAAAGTGTATTGGCAGGCAAAAGCGGAATTGCGACTATTACCGATTTTGATACTGCCGGTTTTGCAACCCAATTTGCTGGGCAGCTTAAAGGCTTTGATGTCAAAAAATACCTATCTCCCAAAGAAGCAAAAAAAATGGATACCTTCATCCATTATGGGATTGCAGCCGCTGTAGAAGCCATTTCTGATGCAGGCTTAGAAATTACTGAAGCCAATGCAGATCGAATAGGCGTGGCGATAGGTTCTGGGATTGGCGGGCTCCCCGGGATTGAAAAAGGCCATGATGCTTATCGGCGAGGGGGAGCGCGTAGGATTTCTCCCTTTTTTGTGCCCAGTAATATTATTAATATGATAGCGGGCAACTTATCAGTGAGATACGGTTTGAAAGGCCCTAATTATGCCATTGTCACCGCTTGTTCAACAGGGACACATAATATTGGAAATGCTGCCCGTTTTATTGAATGTGGTGATGCAGATGTGATGATTGCAGGTGGTGCTGAAATGGCCAGTTCGGAGATGGGAATTGGTGGATTTGCGGCTGCCCGTGCCTTGTCCACCCGCAATGATTCGCCTGAAACGGCGAGCCGTCCTTGGGACATCGAGCGTGATGGTTTTGTCCTCAGCGATGGTGCTGGTGTGTTAGTGCTAGAAGAATATGAAATGGCAAAACGGCGTGGTGCTCGTATTTATGCAGAATTCATGGGTTCTGGTATGAGTGCTGATGCCTATCACATGACCTTACCGGCAAAAGATGGGGATGGGGCTCGACGCTGTATGTTGAATGCTTTGCAGAATGCCCAGTTAAATCCCAATCAAGTGGACTACATTAACGCGCATGGCACTTCAACCCCCGCTGGCGACAAGGTTGAAACTTTTGCGATAAAAAAAGCCTTTGGTGATTATGCTGAAAAGTTAGCTGTCAGTTCGACCAAATCTATGACCGGACATTTATTAGGGGCGGCTGGCGGTTTAGAGGGGGTCTTTAGTGTGTTAAGTATTCGTGACCAAGTCGCTCCTCCAACCATTAACCTATTTAAGCTCGATCCGGAGTGTGCAGGTTTAGACTATGTGCCCCATCAGGCGAAGGAGATGAGAATTGATGTGGCTTTGTCGAATTCGTTTGGATTTGGGGGAACCAATGGGACGTTGGTGTTTAAGCGTGTGTGATTTATATAGATGTTCAGATAAATATTTTGGCCCAGACCTCTGATGTTTCCAAAACCTCAGAGGTCTTTAGAGGGCGACATTTTGTTTCTGGTTCCCACGCGCCTGCGTGGGAAACGCAGTAACGAGCGAAGCGAGATCACCCAGTATGGACGCGCCAGCGTCCTGTGCCCCTGCCCAACCACCTAAGATTAGCAAACAAATGTTTAGAATCCTCTTTCTCCTCCTACTCTTGTCTATAGCAGCCGCTAGCGGTGGTGGCTATTGGCTCTACAAAAACCACCTCACTGCTCCATTACCCTTACAGAAAGATCTACATTATACCGTTGAATCGGGTGCCACTTTACATCAAATTGCCGCTGATTTGAGGGCGCAAGGCTTGCTTAACTATCCTGCTGCACTGGCTTGGGTAACTTTGGCACGCTATGAAAAACGGGCACATCTCATTAAACTCGGAGAATATCTCATCCCAAAAAGTACTACGCCACAGCAATTGTTGGACATTTTGATTGCGGGTAAAACCATACAATATAGTTTGTCCTTCCCGGAAGGGTGGAACTTTCGGCAATTGATGGCGGCAGTACGCAAACACCCTAAAATAGTGCAAACCCTTGGTGATATTGATAATAAAACCATCATGGCGAAATTGGGTTGGGAAGAAATGCACCCCGAAGGGCGTTTTTTTCCAGATACTTATCTTTTTCCAACCGGCACGACGGATGTAGAATTTTTGCAACGCGCCTACAAAATGATGGAAAAGGAGTTGATGGCTGCTTGGGAAAATCGGGGCGACAATTTACCTTTCAATACGCCTTATGAAGCTTTAATATTAGCTTCCATTATTGAAAAGGAAACGGGCGTGGGTGAGGAGCGTCCTCTTATTGCCAGCGTGTTTGTGCAGCGCTTAAAAAAAAATATGCTTTTACAAACCGATCCCACGGTGATTTACGCGCTAGGCACTGCCTTTGATGGGAATATTCGGAAACGGGATTTAAAAGTCAAGAATCCTTATAATACTTATGTCAATAAGGGTTTACCGCCCACTCCGATTGCTATGCCTGGACGCGCTGCTTTGCAGGCTGCTGTGAATCCGGTTGATAGTCAGGCATTGTATTTCGTTGCTAAAGGTGATGGTAGCCATTATTTTTCTGCGACTTATCGAGAACATCGGTGTGCGGTGATTGAATTTCAACTTAAAGAGAAATCGCCGCGCCGCTATCGAAGTCAGTGTAGGAAATATCCAAGTTGTGCGGTGTGTCGGCGGCCTTGATAATTCGTGCAAGGTGCGCCTTGCACTCCTGAAATTAGAAACTCGCCCCAGTGAACTTCATGAAATAGCGATTCCTGTAGATTGTTCAGATCAATCGGCCTATATTTGGTTGCGAAATACAACCAATATTTTCTATTCAAGAGTTTCAGATTCATTGAGGGAAGATGTTATAGCCGCCAGCCTTAGAGGACAACGAATAAACCCAATTTATCATCCCATTCGTTTATTTCCTAATTCGTTGTACTGAAT
>LUTY01001521.1 GCA_001640045.1 Candidatus Thiomargarita nelsonii
GAGTGGTTTGCTTCACGTTTTTTCTTTTCAGCATTGTTGGTGCAACACCTAGCATTACTAAGCGATTTCCTGTAGAACAAAACAAATTTTACGAGAATTGGGGTATTGCTTGTTGAAAAAAGCCTTTAGAAAAAGTTATAAAAACTTATGAGGAATTGTTTTAATGTGCGGAATAAGTGGAATAATTAATAAATCCAAAAAACCAATTGATGAGAAAGAAATAAAAAATATGAATGATTTAATATCTCATCGTGGTCCTGATGATGAAGGATTTTTTTGGGGAGATAGTTTTGCCTTTGGACATAGAAGATTATCTATTTTAGATCTGAGTAATCATGGTCATCAGCCTATGAATTATTTGGATAAATATACTATTACTTACAATGGTGAAATATATAATTATTTAGAAATTAAAGAAGAACTTTTAAAAGAAGGTTATATATTTAATTCTAATACAGATACAGAAGTAATCTTAGCAT
Source organism: Candidatus Thiomargarita nelsonii (assembly GCA_001640045.1). Taxonomy (GTDB): domain Bacteria; phylum Pseudomonadota; class Gammaproteobacteria; order Beggiatoales; family Beggiatoaceae; genus Thiomargarita; species Thiomargarita nelsonii_A. The sequence continues at coordinate 480 of LUTY01001521.1, forward strand.
CTTATGCTAAATGGGGAGAAGATTGTGTACAGAAATTTAATGGTATGTGGGCATTTGCTATTTATGATAAAGAAAATAATCATATTTTTTGTAGCCGTGATAGGTTTGGTGTAAAGCCTTTTTATTATACTGAAATTGAAGGAAAATTTTTTTTTGGTTCGGAAATTAAGCAATTACTGGATTTTCAAGATCAAGTACTGGTCAATAAAAATATATTGATAGAATATCTAGCTTTACCAGCGTTTAAAGACACAGCACCTCAATGTAAATATTCCCGCGAATATAA
>LUTY01001522.1 GCA_001640045.1 Candidatus Thiomargarita nelsonii
GCTCGCGTCTGCTCGTGGGGACTGGCAAATATAAAGATTTAGAAGAAACGGGTCTCGCCATTGCCGCCAGCGGCGCACAAATCGTGACGGTGGCTATTCGACGGACTAATATCGGTCAAGATGCTAATCAACCCAATTTGTTGGATGTGATTTCGCCCGACAAATATACGATATTGCCTAATACAGCGGGCTGCTATACAGCCGCAGACGCGGTGCGTACTTGTCGATTAGCGCGAGAATTGTTGGATGGACATACTTTGGTGAAGTTAGAAGTCTTAGGTGATGAAAAAACCTTATATCCTGACATCCCTGCCACTTTGGAGGCGGCAGAAGTTTTGATCAAAGAGGATTTTCAAGTGATGGTGTACACTAATGATGATCCGATCATGGCAAAACGCTTTGAAGAGTTAGGCTGTGTGGCCGTTATGCCGTTGGCTGCGCCGATTGGCTCAGGGCTAGGTATCCGCAATCCATTTAATATTGTCACCATTGTTGAAAATGCAAATGTACCCATTTTAGTAGATGCCGGTGTTGGTACAGCCTCGGATGCTGCAATCGCTATGGAGTTAGGCTGTGATGGCGTATTAATGAATACCGCGATAGCGGCTGCAAAACAACCCATTTTAATGGCTTCTGCGATGAAAAAGGCGATTGAAGCAGGACGCGAAGCGTATAAAGCGGGGCGTATGCCGCGTAAACGCTATGCAACGGCTTCCTCACCATTAAATGATCTGTTTTTTTGATAACTGATAACTGATAAAATG
>LUTY01001523.1 GCA_001640045.1 Candidatus Thiomargarita nelsonii
GCATCTATTAGGATGAAAAAATAATAAAATTAAAAATGTCAAGTGCGGAATGCCGGATTAAATTAAAAAAACAAAGATTTTATGAATATGACAGAAACACAATACTCTCTTCACCCTCTCACGTCTCCCCAACGCGAAATCTGGTTTGACCAGATACTGCATGAAGGAGTTCCGTTATACAACATCGGCGGCTATGTCAAAATCCCCGGTGCCATAAACCCGGGATTATTTGAACAAGCCATTAATTTATTGGTACAAAAACATGATACTTTACGTACTATGTTGACTGAGAGTGCGGATGAAGATGGCGTACCAATGCAGACTTATGTCGAAAAATTAGCGGTGACAGTGCCAATGCGTGATTTTTCTACCAAAGCTAATCCGCATGAAACTGCCATAAAATGGATGCAGCAACGTTTTATCGAACCCTTTGAACTCACGGAGCAGCCACTATTTCGTTATGATTTAGTAAAAATCAGTGACGATTATTACTATTGGTTATTACAATATCATCATCTTATTATTGATGGCTATGGTGTTGCTATGCTCAACCGTTCGTTGGCAGAAATATATACGCAATTAGCCAATGGGCAAATTCCCAATTTGGATAGCCATTCTTATATTAGTTTTATCGAAAACGACCGGGCGTATGTCGAGTCAGCCGTTTTTGATAAACAACGCCAATATTGGCTGAATAAATACCCCACGCCACCTGAGCCTTTGTTTAATCCACGCTATCGTTCCCATTACAAGGACAAAATGAT
>LUTY01001524.1 GCA_001640045.1 Candidatus Thiomargarita nelsonii
GCTAGATGCGTCAGTCATTGGTAATCATGAGCTAGATCGTGGCACAGCCCTGCTCGCAAAAGCCATTCTACAGGATGCGACATTTCCCGTCCTCTCTGCCAATTTGTACGGTTCCCAATATTTGACTTCGGATCATTATCATCCCGCTATCATTGGTATAGCAAAGGGCTTGCGAATTGGCATTATTGGTTTGACTACAAGGCAGGAGACTCTCCTAAAAACGGAGGCGGTGTGGAACCCAATTCCCAGATCAGTTTTAATGATTGGTATAGCGTGATGCCTTTTGCGGACATGATTGTGGTGACACAGATGACAGGTGCCCAGATAAAAGAGATGGTGATGAACAACGCGCAGCGTATTGTGCGCCCCGAAGAGGCTTTGGATTTAGAAGGCTATATTTCGCGTGGCTTCCTGCATTTTTCTAAGGAACTGCGCTATACCATCAAATTAAATAGTGATGCCACGACTGCAGTTGCCCAAGACATTATGTTGAATGATAAACCGATTGAGGCTCAATTGGATGAAACTTTCAATGTGGCTTTTAGTGATTTCATTGTCTTGCGTGGTGCTGAGGGTTGGAATGGTGAGAAAGTTGGCGCGGGTTTACCAGATGAAGTGATGGGTTTAGATCTCACCTCTTTGCCTAAGAATGACACGGGTTTGGTTTATCGCAATGAAATCATTGCTTTTATTAAAGAGCATGGCGTTGTGGATGATAGTACTGGTGCCGTTAAGGATGGGCGGTTGCAAGTGATACCGTAGT
>LUTY01001525.1 GCA_001640045.1 Candidatus Thiomargarita nelsonii
CGATGAATATCTTAACTATAGTGAGGATAATATGACTCCATCTGACAAAGCCTTTGTTGAACTCGGCAAGGCTGCAACTAGCATTCAGAAATATGTCGGTGCTAATGCTTCTACCAGTAAACAGATGAAAGTGTTCAATATTTGTCTGGAAACGGTGAATGTTGCCCGTCAACCCCCGGTGCCACAAGATGCCCCAGAATCCTTGATTTATGCGGTGGCAGGCGAACTGGAAAATGGTTTGAAAGATCAAGCCAAATACGATAAGGCTAAGACTAAGCAATTTGAGGCGTGCTTAAAATTTGCTGAACAATTTGTTAATGAAGTGTGGCTGAAAGTGATGAAGGGCAAAATGCTCAGTCACAGTAGTTTGCGGGTTTTTGGCAGTATTTATCGAATGGCGTTTTTACAGACTTATATTCAGCATTTTAAAGATAAAAACGAAAAAAACTAACTCAAAGGACAAGATCATGGATCGTTTCAATCCCTTTTTAGGCAATATCGACACACTTTTCACAACGACTCAGGGTGAAAAGAAAGAATATGTCCAACCCAGACTCAAAAATCTCGGCAGTGTCAGTATTGTGCTTATTCGAGAAGCCATTGCGCCCGTCGTTTTTCGCAATTCTGAAGAAGAAATCACTGATATTGAGATTAGCATCGGTGACAACAGCAACGTTTATGTACGTGCCGTTCCTAATAAGTTTAAATATCCTGAACGGGGGCGCGGTTTGCAAATATTGCGACTCTTCAAAGCGGGCGGCAA
>LUTY01001526.1 GCA_001640045.1 Candidatus Thiomargarita nelsonii
GCGACTGTGATTCAGCGTGAACGCCAACTGATTTCCACCGAATCAGAAATCGCCTATCGTCAAGGACAGCGTTGGGTGCCGCGTTTAGAAAAAGTGAAGTTTGTCGGATCCCCAGTTCAAAGTTTACCTTTTAAAAAAGGCGGACATTATTTGATTAACGGCGGTTTAGAGGGCATTGGAGTCGAAATTTGCAAATATTTACTCCAACATTTTGAGGCACGCTTGCTCATTATCGGTAAAACCCCGCTACCAGATGAAAGTCAATGGGAAATTCATTTGGTACAAGCCGATGTCATCGCTGAACAAATTCACGCTTATCAAACCCTGCAACAAGCGGGTGGAGAAATCGTTTATCAGGCGATGGATGTCAGTGATTTGGACTCATTAAAACAATGGGTGGAACAAAATACCTCCCAACTCAATGGTGTCATTCATTTAACCGGCATTCCCCAAGAACGCCTATTGATTGAGGAAACTTATGACAGTCTTTCTGCTAGTTTTCGTGCCGAAATTTTGGGAGTTTGGACATTACACCAACTTATCAAAACGCAGCCCAATGCGATTTTCATTAACTTTGCTTCGGTTAACGGTTTTTTCGGCGGTGCCACCGTCGGTACAATTGCTGCTGCCAGTCGTTTTCAAGACAGCTTAACGCGCTACCAACTTAAGCAAACCGCATTGCAATCCTATTGTTTTCACTGGACATTATGGGAAGACACCGCCGCTAAATTTCCACCCCAAATGGCAGAATTATCCCGTGCGC
>LUTY01001527.1 GCA_001640045.1 Candidatus Thiomargarita nelsonii
GCAACGATTAGCACAACTACGAAAATGGTGGAATAGCTGGCAAAAAGGTAAAATATTTGCGGAATTACCCGATGGGCCAGCATATTTTAAATGGCAAAAACAGCCAAAAATATTTGTCAATCTTGAAATAGTATCTATTTGATTTACAAATCTTTCCTAAAAAGTATGTTGTCAAATAAAAAAGGCTGTTTTGTCAAATAAAAGATGCTGTTCCAACTTGTCGAAAATGCTCAGCTTCGGTGGCAAGTCTCGTCTTATCAACATGACTTACTTCGGTGAAAAACTTGTCAACCAGATTGTTGGCTTTAAGCAGACAGTTATCATAAGCCAGTGAAGTCGGCAGATGACCACTTCCCCCTTTCATCCAAGTTGTCCGGATTTCTGGCCAACGTTGCCCCGGTTTGAACATCAAAATCCCGATCACGAAATCCAACCTAATTTGGCTGGTTATAGTCGGTCAGATAGCCTTCAATAAAAGCTCTCATGCTGAGTTTACCGCCGACTGGTCGGCTCGAAGCTTGCCCCGGTGGAATAATCTGATGGAGAAAAACCGGGTCTAAACCGTCTTTAAGTCCTTCACAAAAAACGATAGGCACTGATGAATCCGTTACGCTGAGCATATTATTCAGCCTCCAAGCGGTAAAGAGCCTCTTTAGGTGTAACAGCGGCAATGGCATTAGAATGTGTGGTGACAATAAATTGATTATTGTCGCCTAGATGCCGCAACGCACGTAAAAGACCCTGTTGTAGGGGTGGATGGAGG
>LUTY01001528.1 GCA_001640045.1 Candidatus Thiomargarita nelsonii
GGTGAATTCAGGGACATGATTGACCAATTCTTCAGGCGTTGCTTCAATGAACATGTTGCGGGCAAACAAGTTGTGCCAAGCATTTTGAGTGATAATGCGAATTGGCAGACGATGTTTGGGAGAGGCACCCACAAAGCAGTCTTGTACATAAACATCCTGGGCTTGTAGATGTAAGCCCATACGATGGTGGAGATCATCAAAACTTTCAGCCGTAATGGGGCGGTTGATTTTGCCCCACCAAATGTCCTTTTCCGTACTGGATTCTTGAACAATAAATTTGTCATTAGCCGAGCGCCCTGTGTGATGTCCAGTGCGGACTACCAGTGGTCCCAGGTGGGCTAGAATAGCTTCACGCCGCCGGATCGCTTGCTCATAGAGGGCAGGTGTGTTTAAATTCCAGTAGATGTCATTTAGGTTGGATAGCCCATGATGCTCTAATCCATAGTTGCTATGTTCATCGCCGCGATGTACGCGCATCAGTTTCTCCTTATGTTGTGACATGTAGTGAAAAATATTCGAGCCTTAACGTTCACATTTTATGGTGGCTTATGCGCCGTTTAGCAAGGTCGAAAAATTTTCTCTATTATTGTATGTCTTTTTAATATTTAAAAACCATTTTGTTATTTTATGAGTTGGATTAATAATTTTTGGGTAAAAAAATAAGGTGATGTGCAACTTTTTCTCGACGCAGAGCGTCGAGGCATGCATTCCCACGCAGAGCATGGGAACGAGAAAATCCGTTCTCGTTCCCACGCTCTGCGT
>LUTY01001529.1 GCA_001640045.1 Candidatus Thiomargarita nelsonii
ATACTGGGACGCTCCGTTGGACCATACCCCATTTCCAACAGTATTTTCTCAGCTTGACCCAAATCGGCCTTTTTCACCAGCAAATCGATATCACCAATGACTCTGAGTGCCTGGGATTGATAAACGGTTTTTGCCAAATACGCGCCTTTTAGCACAATAACGTCAATACCACCACGTTGTAACCGCTTTAATACTTCAGACAAGCTATGATAATACTGAATATTTCGAAATACATTGCTGTGATAAGCCTTGTATAAAGCTTCAAACACTTCGTCGGGTACTTTAACGCCGGCATTGCTCAAGCGGTGGTATAATAATGGTGCCACACCATGATGAGTGGACAAGCGCAACAAGGCTTTCCAATCTGCATTGGAGAGTTTGCTTATCTCCGTGGTTTTGTCCTCCCGCTCACTGAGATAGGCTAATAACAATTCAATTAGTTTTTCAGACTGCATTTTTTTTTAATCCATCCAAAAGTCAAAGTCAAAACCAGACCTGGCAGGTTAAAAACCAAACCTGCCAGGTCAAAACCAAAGTCAAAATCATGTCTGCTTACGCTTTTGACCTGCCAGGTTTGGTTTTAACCTGGCAGGTCTGGTCGCCTACTACGAACATATCATCTCCACTGTCTGATCTAATCTGCCGGGCGTTAACTGATAACATTTGACTGGTTCCAAGATTTTCACAAGTGGCTCGATTAAGCCAGCAGCACTACCCTGGTAGTCTTCCTGAACCAAGCGCGAACGATAACTGCCAAAAAAA
>LUTY01001540.1 GCA_001640045.1 Candidatus Thiomargarita nelsonii
CCAAGTTCACGATGTAATACCAAGGGCACCAAATACCCGTCCTCAATAGGACCAGCCTCACGTTGCGACTGTAAAGCGGGATCACGAGCGATACGGGTAGCGACTTCTTTAGCCGCCTCTGCTGTGTCAGTGGATAAATGCAAGAAAACTTGACGAGGATTGCCTTCTTCTTCAAAGGTTTCTAATTGCAATACCGCCAAGGAAGTCGGACAGATGGCAACAGTGGTTTCGAGAAGACGCTCTAAAGTGGTCTCCAACGGCTCAAAAGAACGTAGAGAAATAGCACCTTCGTGGAGCGCGGTGAGTAATTCCCGATGCCGCTCCAATTCAATCAGCTCTTGCCACGCCTTGAGAGCCGTCCGTACTGATGAATAGAGTCGATTAGTGGACAATTCAGTTTTCGGCAAATAACCATCAATATCATATTCATCAATGGTTTGCTTTTCGGGGGCCGAGCCCGGTTGCCCGGTACGCAACAGAATACGGACAAAATGATTACCCAATTGTTCCCGAATTGTCCGACAGGCTTCCAAGCCGGCTAAGTCGGTTTCCATGACCACATCTAACAGTATCACGGCAATATCAGGATTAGAGCGCATAATCTCAACGGCCTCTTTTCCAGACGAGGCAAAACTGAATTTAGTTTTCCGCCCCTGATACTTGAGACTTTTCAAACTCATTTTGGTCAATTTATGAATATCAGGTTCGTCATCCACAACAAGGATATGGTTTTTTTCCAAATAAGAGCCGATAGAAGCTTGCATGTATTTACCTCTAATTTAAGTGTTCTAGTAATAACAATACAATCTAATAATACATTATTTTTTTAAAATGTTATTATCAAATTGTTTATAATAATTTTCTAATAAATAGAATGAAACTATTTCAATAAGTTGAGTAAATCTGAATTGACTAATAGACGCTATTAGTTTACTTTTTTACTAGGATTTTATATACTTGCTCAGACCTGCGGGGAGACCAATACCCCGCAGGTCATTGTAAACTCAACGCCCCTACGAACTTGCGACGTTCAAAATTAAGATCCCTCCTACCGTCGGGACAGGCTTAATGGCATTGACTCAGGCGTGTACCTTGCACTGACAAAGGATGTTGCAATCGGGTATATTTATTTGTTAATCTGTCTCCATACATTTTCAATCCATAAAGAGCAAATTAACATGACGACTGATAATCCGTACAAACCCCCCGCCACTGAAATCCATGACAATCTCGGTGCAAGCGAGACAGGCGGGACGTTTCAGGATGGCATAGACGGCAATTATGACTTTTTGATAATGGATGTCATCAAGGAAGCCTGGGAAAAAACATATGGCGTTAAGGTAACGTTACTTGGCGCATTCCTTGTTTATTGGCTGGTACTCCTACCCGTCACTTTTGGTCTCGATTTCGTTTTCGCTACCATCATGGGCTTTCCAGGATTCGACAGCAACAGCATAGTAGTCATAATACTCATCTCGTTAATCCAGCAATCGATCCTCGCCGCTATCCTTTATCCATTTATCGCGGGTATTATGATGGTGGGTGTGCGCCGTTCAGTGGATTTGCCCGTGAGTTTATCAATGGTATTTGGTTACTTGGTTTACACTATACCCGTCGCTATCGCGGCTATCCTGATGACGATTTTAACGATGATCGGTTTTTTCCTGTTGATTATTCCTGGCTTGTACTTGAGTGTTGCCTATTTACTCACCATCCCCCTCATTGTTGAAAAGAATTTGGGGTCTTGGCAAGCGATGGAAGCCTCACGCAAAGCCATCACCCATCATTGGTTCAAGGTCTTTTTTACCTATTTTGTTATGAGTATTATCATGATGATCAGTGCTATCCCCTTGGGCATCGGTCTCATTTGGACCCTACCAATGATGGTGAATGTCGGCGGTATATTATATCGCATCATGTTTGGGGTGGAAGAAGCCCGTTAAGGAGAATGGTAAGTTCGTAGTAGGCGACATGGCAAGCGCAGTCCCGTTTTCTTGGTAATAGGTCCGTATCATCTTGATAATTTCCCAATGCGCCTCACTGAGATCGAGCAAGCGTAGGGTGCGTCCCACGCACCCTCATTTTACGCACAAAGAGGAGCTTATGACAATGATAAAACAGCGCAACGATAGAGCGGCGGTTATTTTTTTAGATATCGATGGCGTGATTCAACCGCTTAATAATAGCGAACGATTTGAACATGATTTGGTGAAGTTAAAAGAGAAATTAGCCCATCAATATAATAATGATGAATATCTTGAAATGGATCAATATGATCTTGGGGCTGTCTATTATGATTGGGATAAAGAGGCGGTTGAGCGTTTAAGGAAATTATGTGTTGACGTTCCCGCTGAAATTGTCATCATTTCTGATTGGAGAGGCTATTCTCCTTTACCAAGACTCAAAGATTATTTTAGGCTGCATGATTTAGATCAATATCTTGTGGGAGAAATTCCTCAATTACCTGGAAAATTTCGATGTGAGGAAGTGACAGAATATTTGACAAACAATTCTGATATTCAAAACTTTGTTATACTTGACGATGCCAATGTCAGCGATTTTGAAGAAAACTATCCTGAACACTTTGTTTATTGTAGTCATATTTTCAGTGATGAATCTTATCAAAAAGCCTTGCGTATTTTAAGCTGAGTACTCAAAGGAGGATAGCGACCAGGCGTCCTTGATTGAATTCAGGTCGCCCAAACTCAGGATAAAAATAACATGTTGAAATCATTAAATATTAATAATTTTACCGTTTTTGCCGAGGTGAAAATTGAATTTTCACCGGGGCTTAATGTCATAATCGGGGACAATGCCACTGGAAAAACGCATTTGCTCAAACTTGGATATAGTGTGATGCACATACTGTCTCGAAAAGAGAAAGTTATCAATGCTAAAAAGACCTTGGCTGATAAACTTTATCAGGTTTTCAAAACCAATAGTTTAGGTCATCTGACTCGTCATGGCAGTGGCCATCAACGCACTCAAGTGACGGCAGAAATGGGACTAGCTCACACTGAAACCCTAAAATTTTCATTTGCTAAAAATAGTCGCACTGAAGTGACGCTTGACCAAACCAAGTTCACGATGTAATACCAAGGGCACCAAATACCCGTCCTCAATAGGACCAGCCTCACGTTGCGACTGTAAAGCGGGATCACGAGCGATACG
>LUTY01001531.1 GCA_001640045.1 Candidatus Thiomargarita nelsonii
GCGCCGTAAAACCGATTTAAAGCTGACGGAGGCGGTTGGACAATTTCATCTTTTTAACTGGCTTAGGGATGCAGTGGGAAAGCGTTGTATAGTGAGTCCAGAATTTCCGACTGGCAATGGCAAAGTCGATCTCCACCTTCAGTGTGGCAAACAACGGGGCATTATCGAAGTTAAAAGCTTTGTTGATAGTTATCAAATCAAATCGGATCAAGATCAAGCGGCGGATTATGCCAAGAACTTAGGCATATCAAGCGTTACCATTGCGCTATTTATTCCGGTGCTTGAGGAAACGGTGCTTGAAAAATTGTCAACTATTAAAGTGGTTAATGGGGTAGAGGTCAGTGTTGTTGCTATTGGATGGGTTTGATGATTTAGCCCAAACCTCAGAGGTTTAAAATTAGGACAAAACTTTTCTGGACAAGTATAAAACTATGAAAAACAAACCTTTTATAATATATAGCACAATAGTCGCAATATTGTTCCTTGTAGGTATAACGGGCTTGGTTATGATTTTGACCACCCCAAACACTCATACCGTTGCTGAAGATCTGCGAAGCAAAACGCTGCCCACGAGTGTACTTGAGCTTGTCAAAAAAAAGGGCTTCATACAATGCGGTGTCAACACTGGCGCTGCCGCCTTTTCCAGTCTTAATGATAAAGGTGAATGGACGGGATTTGATGTTGATTTTTGCCGAGCGGTGGCAGCGGCTACTCTTGGTGACACTAACAAAGTCAAATATACCCCGCTAACTGCCAAAGAGC
>LUTY01001532.1 GCA_001640045.1 Candidatus Thiomargarita nelsonii
TTAAATATAATCCTTGTAGTTATTGTGTGGAATGAGATTTTTGTCCACAACAGGAGTATAAATGTCACACATCAAAAATTCCGCCGTTGATGCTTTATTAGAAGCAGCTTCTCGTAGAACCGGCTTGTCTGATTGGGGAGATGATGATCATTTTCGTACCGCACTGGGTGTTTTATTAGAAAATATTAAAAATGAAGCTATCAAGTCAGAAGTGCGACTATCGCTGAGTTTCCGTCTCATCGAAAATTTGAAAAATCGTTTGCATATTCAAGAGGCTTTAAAACGTTATCCAGCTATTTTGGAGCAACCGATTTATAATCCGTTGTATATAGTATCACTTCCTCGCACTGGTACGACCTTGTTACAACGTCTGTTAGCCCAAGATGCCTATAATCGTCCCCTATTATTTTGGGAAGCATTAATGCCAGCACCTCCACCAGAACCAGAACAACATGAGAACGACCCACGAATAAAAAAAATTGTAGAGTCCGTCAAATATTTTAAACAATTTGATCCCGATTTGGATTCAATACATTTATTAGATGCCAAAAAGCCTGAAGAATGTTTTTTTCTGATTGATAATAGCCTAGTTTGGCAGGTTTGGCCTGAATGGGCACCAAAGTCACAATACGCAGAGTGGATTTCCAAGCAAGACATGGTGCCAATTTATCAGTATTATCGGCAACAACTACAAATATTACAATATCGTTTTCCGCCTAAACGATGGCTTTTAAAAGGGCCTACACATATGAATTACTTGAA
>LUTY01001533.1 GCA_001640045.1 Candidatus Thiomargarita nelsonii
GCAACGGGCAATTTCTAAATCGACAGGCTCATATAATTCATCGCCACCCAGTTCCAGTAACACATCTTTGCCCGCTACGCCGACATCGGCAGCACCATATTCCACATAAGTTGGCACATCCGTGGCGCGAATAATCACCAGTTTCACATCATCCTGGTTAGTATCCAAAATGAGTTTGCGTGACGTTTCAGGATCATCAATGGGCTCAATGCCCGCCTGCGCCAACAAGGGCAAAGTTTCCTTGAAAATCCGACCTTTAGAGAGTGCAATTTTTAACATTTTTTTTTATTCCGAGACACGGCGAATTTGTGCCCCTAATTGGGTGAGTTTCTCTTCAATTCGTTCATAACCTCGGTCAAGGTGATAAAGACGATCTATTAAAGTATCGCCTTCAGCCACTAAACCGGCTAACACTAATCCCGCAGAAGCACGTAAATCGGTCGCCATCACAGGTGCCGCTTGCAATCGCTCAACGCCTTTGACGATAGCTGTATTGCCTTCTAGGCGAATATTAGCCCCCATACGTTGCAATTCCGAGACATGCATAAAGCGGTTTTCAAAAATGTTTTCGGTCAACATGCCCACACCATCCGCAATAGCATTCATGGCAGTCAATTGTGCCTGCATATCGGTCGGAAAAGCCGGATAGGGGGCGGTATGTATATCTATGGCACGAGAGCGCCGCCCTTGCATGTCCAACTCTATCCAATCATCTCCTCTGCTAATGGTTGCGCCCGCTTCCAGCAATTTCAGCAACACAGC
>LUTY01001534.1 GCA_001640045.1 Candidatus Thiomargarita nelsonii
TCTGGGGACCAGTAGCCACTGCTATAGTTTGGGGTTTGGGATTTTCTACTCTGTTGACTCTTTATATCATTCCGTTGATGTTTAGATTGTTTGTGGGACGTTAAATAATAGTACAACGGATTAGGGTGACGACTTTAAATTCGACACGCCGATATTTTTCTACGTCTTCTTTGCCTTTCGGTGTCAAAATCAATTTGGCAAAGGATAATCCATTGGCTCTATTTCGTTGTGCTTTAAGGGTGGGTAATGAGTAGCAATCTTTCAAGGTTGATAATGCGCGTTGTTGTGATAGTTGAACATTTTTGAGCTATGCCCTTCAATTCGGATAGCTTCAATATCGGCGCGATAGGGTTGCAATATTTTGATATATCGTGGAAAAAATTGAGTTAAAATGTTTTTAAATTTTTTGTTGTCCATAATCCTACTCCTGTAGGGTTATTAAAGGGGCTAATGCATAGGTTTGGTTTTTAATTAAAAAAAAGGGAAAAGCGCAAAGGGCTAAGTCCACGCGGCACCGAACACGACTAGACGAAATCCGATGTTGTAGGGCCGGCTGACTGAGGCGTTGTTGCCACGATTGGCGCAACGGCAGTGGAGCGGGGCGTCGAACCACGAGCCGCCACGCAACAGCCGAGATGGGTCCTCCCCCTCTGTCCAAATACTGCCATCTGTGGGGGCGTCATCATAATTGGTGTGCCATGGGTCCGCACACCACTCCCACACGTTGCCGTGCATATCATATAATCCAAAGCTATTTGGGGG
>LUTY01001535.1 GCA_001640045.1 Candidatus Thiomargarita nelsonii
AACAATATGGCAAAACTTTGGCAGCTAAGCCAATGCAGACATTATTGGCTCATCCCAAAACGGCGAATCCATTGTATTTACAAATCATTTTAGAGGAGATACGGATTTTTGGCGAATTCGATAAATTGGAAAGTCACCTTGAAGATTATTTGCAAACTGAGACGATTCCGGCTTTATATGAAAAAATGCTGGCGCGTTTAGAGAGAGATTATCAGTCACCGGGATTTCCGCATTTAGTCGAAGATGCTTTGAGTTTGTTATGGGCGGCTCGGCATGGGCTAGAGGAATCGGAATTATTGGCGATTTTGGAAATACCCCAAGCAATTTGGTCGCCGTTATTTTTCGCGTTGCAAAATGCTTTGGTGAGCCGTGCTGGTTTGTTGAGTTTTTTCCATGATTATTTAAGGCAAGCGGTAGAGCATCGTTATTTGCCCAGCCGTGAAAAACAACAACGCTGGCATTTACGGTTGGCGGATTATTTTGAAAAACAAGAAATTGATGCGCGGGTTGCGGATGAGTTGCCTTGGCAATTGGAACAGGCGGGAGAAAAAGAGCGTTTGCGGAGTTGTATTAGTGATATTCCGAGGTTTTTGCAGTTAGATCGAGATAATAAAAAATATGAGTTGTGGGGGTATTGGTTGGGGCTTGAGCCTGATAAGACGATGGTTGGGGCTTATGGTGAGAGTTTAGCGAAGTATGAAGAAACGCAGCATGATGAAAAACATTTGGCTTCTGTGTCGCATCTGTTAGGGTATTTTTTT
>LUTY01001536.1 GCA_001640045.1 Candidatus Thiomargarita nelsonii
GTAAAATCAAGCGCTTGTAAAATTGTACTTTTTCCAGAGCCATTTAAACCAATCAGACAAGTAAATTTATCTAATTGGAATTTAAAATTAACTAAGGATTTGAAATTATTAATATGAAATTCACGGATCATTTTGGTAGATTTGATTTAATTAATGTAAAAATAGTTTTTTTGCCGGAGCAGGTTTGCAACCTTTCGAGGTTTATGATTGGGTTGCAAACACAAAAGGCAGCGGAAATAGGTACTTAAAAGCGAAACTCGGCTCAAGCCGACTAAACCCTTTGTTGAGTAGTCTAGCCGATATTAATCCAACTAACAAAAGTGTTCCCATTGAGGGATGTTGGTGCAAAAAATCTGGCTTGGCTACATTTAGTATATCTTGTGTCGTGGCATAGAAAGCATCAATGGGAGAGTCAATGAGTGATGAACTGGGTGCGACATATTGATTAATATCATCAATTTCTGCCGTATTAATTGTTTGATTGACCGCTTCACGCCTGCACGAGAACGAATTCGTTTAGCCCATATTTCACCAATTCCGGGTACATCGCGCAATTCTCGGTTTTCATGATCCATCAAAATATCTTTAATGATGCTGATCTGAGAATGCTTTTTGATGGTTTGAACTCGCTTTTTGGTCAGTCCAAGTTTTTCTATGTCATGTTTGACAATTTCATCAAAGGTTGAAGCCGTCTTGAGTACGACAATTGGGCTGTGAGTCGTGATGATAATTTGCTGGGGTGTGCCTCACAGTAAATCAA
>LUTY01001537.1 GCA_001640045.1 Candidatus Thiomargarita nelsonii
ATGTCAAATCAAGATCAGAATTGCAGATTAGATCAGTTGTTTCGGGAATGAGGGACGATTTCCCGAAACCGTTGTGGCGACTGAGTTTCGGGAAATGTCATTCCCGAAACAACCTCACTACCCCGATTTTTAAATTGGCGAAGGTATTGTTATTAAGTTGTAACTAAATTGGTTTAGAACGATCAAATATTCCTTGATCCCTCATTTCTTCTATTTCTGATATCACCTCATCTAATGTCATATCAGCAAACAGTTGTTCTCGTTCTTCGGTGTAGTTGCCATACCCAGTGGTAAACTGATTAATGAAACGCACAGTATTGACTAAACCTATTTGTTGACACAATACTTCTATTGCTTGTTTTGTGATCTCATTCAAAGGCTGGGGTTGTACTCTCATGTGTCAAACTCCTCTATTAATTCTAATGGTGAAACGGCAGTAGTTTGATTGTCTTTTAACTCTTTCGCTTTTTTCAAAAATCTATCATCACACGTACAAAAATAATCGGCCCCCGCAGCTTCAGCACAGGCTAAGTGCAATGCATCCACTGGTTTAATGCCTATTGTATTTAATGCTTTGGCCCGCTTTTTTATCTCATCATTTAATGGTATGAAAAATTTCCCTTTATTTAACACGTTTAAAACATAACGTTTTCTCTGAATATTAGGCGTTTTTTGTAGTTCAAATAGTAGAGTTTCTGAAGAAATCAATTCAATCTCTCCCATTTCAACAAGCATTATCGCGCCTAAAATGTTGGAAATC
>LUTY01001538.1 GCA_001640045.1 Candidatus Thiomargarita nelsonii
ACATAATGGTGGACGCGGCTGTGGATCTAATGGCAACGGTACCTGTATGACTGATGGTGATATATACACCGTTGTGATCAATGAAAATGGAGAGGAAGTATTTACTCAAAATCTCAGTGATGAGAATGGAGAAAGAGATGGTTCTGGACACCATATATTTTCTGATCTCAATGGTGATGGTCAAATTGAAATTGTCGTTTTTCTTGGACATGTAGGAAGTTATTCCGGATATACACAAATCAAAGTGTTAGATACCAATGGCAAGGAATTACATAAGGTTTCCGTTGGTTATAATGCTTTTTATCAACAAAGACGATTTCTAATCGCTGATTTAGATAATGATGGAGATAAGGAAATCATTCTTAGCACGGTTGATAACCGATTTCTGGTCTATGATCATACGCTAAGATTAATTGCAAGTTTAGAAAATGTGGATTATTATCCGCACTTTGCCAGTGATATTGACGGTGATAATCACAAAGAGATTTTAGTCACTGATGGCCAAAATCTACAGGCTCTGAGTTTAAACGATAACACGCTTATCAAAGAGTGGACATTAGCCTTTGACAATAATGTTGGAGCCAGTGTGGTGACAAATTTGGACAATGATAGCCAAGCTGAATTAATTGTTACTACGGGTGATGGTAAACTTCACTTTTTTGATTTTTAATAAAAAATAAGGGGCATACCTCATTTTTACTAAACGTACCTAATTAAATAATGGTCTGTCCCCTATTTTAATAAAAAAATTATTAAAATC
>LUTY01001539.1 GCA_001640045.1 Candidatus Thiomargarita nelsonii
GCTTCTCGTTCCCACGCTCCGCGTGGGAATGCATGCCTCGACGCTCCGCGTCGAATTTAGCTAACACAAAAATCACCATGACAAACACAGTTTCAGAATTACGCCAAAGCTTTTTAGACTATTTTAAATCCAAAGGACACACCATTGTCCCGAGCAGTCCCTTAGTCCCCCCCAATGATCCCACTTTATTATTTACCAACGCCGGCATGGTGCAATTTAAAGAGACCTTTTTAGGACTAGAACAGCGCCATTATACTCAAGCTGTCTCATCTCAACGCTGTGTACGGGCGGGGGGCAAGCATAATGACTTAGAAAATGTCGGCTATACTGCCCGTCATCATACCTTTTTTGAAATGCTCGGCAATTTCAGCTTTGGAGATTATTTTAAACGTGAAGCAATTGGATTTGCCTGGGAATTTTTAACCCAGGCACTTAAATTACCCCCCGAAAAACTTTGGATAACCGTTTATGAGCAAGATGATGAGGCGGCAGATATTTGGTTAAAAGAACTTAAAATCGATCCCAGCCGTTTTTCTCGTTGTGGCGAAAAAGACAATTTTTGGTCAATGGGAGAAACCGGTCCTTGTGGTCCTTGCTCAGAAATCTTTTATGATCATGGCCCTAGCATCGCTGGCGGACCACCGGGCACGCCTGATGAAGATGGAGATCGTTATGTTGAAATCTGGAATCTCGTCTTTATGCAATATAACCGCGACGCTCAAGGGCAATTAACGCCATTGCCCAAGCCATCTGTCGATAC
>LUTY01001550.1 GCA_001640045.1 Candidatus Thiomargarita nelsonii
CGCTCACGCGCTTAAATCGACCAACCGTGGAACACGAATTAGTATGATTGGGGCTTTAAACTTTCAAGGATTAGTTGCTGAATTAGGTTTTGAAGGTACTCTTGACACTCTGATGTTTAACTACTTTATTGAAAAGCATTTAGCACCAAAACTTCAAGCAATTGGACTATTTTTTCTGCCATGTCAACTGCATCATTCTTCTTTGCATACAATGACGCTTCCAGGGCAGAAAAACGCCCTTCGGTCAGTTCGAACTGCACAATCGGTTTGCCCAGCGCCATATATTCCATGATTTTGTTCATGGTTGATTTGTCGTTCATCTCATTAGCGACATCAGGATTAACACAAACATCAGCCGTATTCAACACTTCAAGCAAATCCTGATCAGGCACCCGTCCGGTAAAAGTAACATAATCATCAACCCCCAGGTGAACAGCATATTGCTTCATTTCATCCAAGGCCGTGCCACCGCCGACCAAGCAGAACTGCACATGACTACGCCCCATTTTGAAGATAATATGCTTGACAGCGTCCAGCAGATAATTAATCCCCTCCTGCCGTCCCATAACCCCGACATAGCCGACAAGATATTTCCTGCCTTTTTTCAAAGAAGGCACTGGTGGAAGAATGCACATGCGCTCCAACATCGGTCCGCTACGCACAACAAAAACCTTATCAGGCTGCATGCCGCCGCGAGTGACAGCGATTTTGCGGTAGGAGTTGTTGGTGGCGATCGAGATGTTAGCGCTCATGAAGGTAAGTTTTTCCATAAGCAAAATCCACTTGTAAAAAAATCCCTTTTTGCCGAACTTCGCTTCAAATAGCTCGGGCATGATATCATGGTGATCAAAAACGACCCTTTTGCCGAACAGTTTGAAAAAGTCTGCGATCAGAAACAGTAGATCGGGAGGATTGCAAATATGAACAATGTCAAACCCGCGACGGAACAACACCTTCCAGGAAAGAACAAAAGTCCAAAACAGGGCAGCGCTGTATTCCAACATATAACCCGAAGCACTGTGCGCCTCGATCGGCAGGTTATAACGATAAATATGAATGCCATCAACAACTTCATGTTTTTTTTCATACCCAGGGCCGGTCGGACAAATGATCGAAACCTCATAGCCGGCATGATGCAGGGTGGTTGCCTCCTGCCAAACGCGGCGATCAAACGGAGACGGCAGGTTTTCTACGAGGATCAAAACGCGACGCATGTTCTTTTTTGAAGCCAATTGGCCCCCCCCACTCGAGGTTCAAGTTTATACCACACTTTTAATAAGTTATTGGCTGTCCCCCCCTTTAGCAAAAGGGGGGGACAAAAAACTTGAACATCGAGTTTTCAGTTAGTTTTTAGTCAATACACTCACGAAAAACGAAAAAATAAGAGTGCCCGTCTCACCAACAAATACCATCATATTTGCCCTCTTCGCTCTTATGATCAAAAATCCGTACAAAATCAACCAAAACCTGATCATCGCGCCTGCGTTCATGTATATCCCTGAATTCTTTTGCATTGTTGCCGATTACTACCGTTTCTGCATGTTCAAGCACGGCATCCATGCTCTCATCCATCAGGTCATAAATGTGAGGAATATGATTCAGGATATAATCACGATTAGCACCAACCAAACTCGCAATATTCACATTTTCATCAAAAATGCGGATATCAAAACCTTTTCCAAGCAAACGTTCCACAATGGAAATGAGAGGACTCTCACGCATATCGTCTGTGCCCGCCTTGAAGCTTAGCCCAAATAGACCGACCTTCTTATTACCCTTGTTCATAATCATGTTTAGGCCGCGTTCCACCTGTAACTCATTGCTAGGCAAAATGGCATTCAGGATCGGCAGTTCCAAATCCAGGCAGCGCCCCTTATAAATAAGTGCCCGCACATCCTTGGGCAGGCATGAACCGCCGAAAGCAAAACCCGGTTTAAGATAATACGGTGACAGATTCAGCTTGGTGTCATGGCAAAATATGTCCATCACCTTATGGCTATCCACGCCGAACGCCTTGCAAAGATTGCCTATTTCATTCGCAAAGCCTATCTTGAGCGCATGCCAGACGTTGTCTGTATATTTCACCATCTCTGCTGTTTCAATATCTACCAGAATTTCAGGTGCATCCAATCCTTTGTACAGTGACGCAAGAATTTCGCCGCTTCGGCTGCCAACTTCTCCAATGACTGTTTTCGGTGGATGATAGAAATCATATACGGCTGTGCCTTCACGTAAGAATTCAGGGTTATTGCAAACCCCAAACTCTTTTCCAGCCTTCTTGCCTGAATGCTTCTCCAGCGTAGGAATCACCATATTGCGCATTGTGCCTGGAAGCATTGTGCTGCGAGCAACAACAACTTGAAATGAAGAACTTTTTCTCAGGGCAGTTCCGATTTGCTTGCAAACGCGCTCGACATAAGTCAGATCAAGGCTGCCATTGGCCCTACTTGGTGTACCGACGCAAATTAGAGAAATATCCGTTCTGAGAATCGCATCTGTTACGTCTGTCGTGGCTGTCAACTGGCCTTGCTGAACAAGCTTTGGAATAATATCGCCAATCTCCGGCTCAATGATCGGAGACTGGCCCTTATTGATCAAGTCAACCTTGGTTTGACTGAGATCAACTCCCATCACATGATGTCCGTCCTGGGCAAGGCAAGCAGCGGATACTGTCCCAACATAGCCTAATCCGATAACACTTATTCTCATTTACAATTATCCTCAATAAAATTTTTTTGCTGGTAATTTGAGTGCTCAAAAATATTTTCCCAGTAGTCACTTCTATCAAACTTGTAGTCCGAAAAAGCATGCTCATACAGCCTTAATTGAACCCAGTGACCGCCAAAAGATGCAACCATTAAAACGACTTTTTTGTCACCTCGTCGACTCATCACGCTGCCACTCCTTACTATAAGCTGTTTTATGCAATCTTCTAACCTTGTAACGTATATATAGATTTAATCCAAAATACAATGGTATCTTATGATAAAGATGGGGAGAACGAAGCAAATTAAAAAATCCCGACAAATAGGTTTTTGGGCCATTATAATTGAGTCTTGGAAATTGCTCTCTTAGTTGTTTATTCCCCATCCTTGACCTCGTTTTTATTAGAACCATGCTCCTGATATCTCTTGGAGCGTTCACATGAGAAACACTTGATTCCAGGGA
>LUTY01001541.1 GCA_001640045.1 Candidatus Thiomargarita nelsonii
ACCGTCACTTATGCCATTATGGAAAATACGGGTGCCTCTCGTAACCGTACACTCACCATTGCTGGGAAAAGCTTTACTATTAATCAAGCTAGTACCATCGGACCACCTCCCAACCAACCGCCAGTGGCAAGATTCACAGCCGTTCCTATCCAAGGTCAGACACCGCTTGAAGTCACACTAGATGCCCGTGGTTCTTATGATCCAGATGGAACCATTGTCAATTATGTCTGGATTATTAATCAACAGTTTTTATCGGGTCAAATTGCTTCAACTATTTTTATGGCTGAGGGCGAATATCCAATCACTTTAATCGTTACTGATAATGCGGGAGCTACCGCTTCAAGCGAACAATCCATTTTGGTTGTGGAAACCGCCGAGATTGCTTTTGTCGAGACTCAAGCTGTCTATAATGTAGGTGACTTGGTGACTTTAGAATTGATAGAAACTGAGGCGGGTTTTCGTCTGTCGCCGGTGGATTTATGGGTTGCTCTTGCTATGCCTGATCAAACTTTTTGGTTTATGACGAGCTCGCCTTTTACGCCATTTAGCCTAGAGCCACAAGCCTTTAAATGGTCTTTAGATAGCAGCAAAAGGGCTCATCAAGTTTTCACTTTTGAGGTGCCATATGGTTTAGGGGGCGAATATATTTGGTATGCCCTTTATGTTGAAGAGGGTAAAAACCCGCTGACGGACAATTTTTTCGAGGTCATACGCTCTAATTTAGTTATAGAAATAATGACTTTAAAGGATCAGTAAGCG
>LUTY01001542.1 GCA_001640045.1 Candidatus Thiomargarita nelsonii
CCTGCCTCGACGCTCCGCGTCGCGTAAATTAAAACAACACTATGCCAATAAAAACACTCATTGAAACCGGCATCAACGCCCTATTAGGCGGTGACGCCGTAGAAGCCGATGGTGGGACAATAATCGCGACGCTTATGAGTTAATGAGCAGCACAGCGGTTATTGATGAATTGAAAGATGGAGAATA
The DNA here is from genome assembly GCA_001640045.1 of Candidatus Thiomargarita nelsonii. Lineage (GTDB taxonomy): Bacteria > Pseudomonadota > Gammaproteobacteria > Beggiatoales > Beggiatoaceae > Thiomargarita > Thiomargarita nelsonii_A. The sequence goes on from LUTY01001542.1 coordinate 187, forward strand.
TGCCAAAAAAGATGACTGTCTATCTTTGTTGGACGACATTCCTCTGTTAGTCATTGAGACTGAAGTGAGTGAAATAACGGCAACCTATATCAAGCATAAACTCATGCCCAATGAACCAACCGGTGATGCACTACATTTAGCATTGGCTTCTCATCACAAATGCGAATTTCTGCTGACATGGAATTGTAAACATCTTGCCAATGCCAATAAATTCCAGCATATTAAGCGGATTAACACACTACTTGGGCTATTTGTGCCAAATTTGGTAACGCCCCTTGAATTATTAGGAGAACTGAGCGATGATTAATGAACCTACACTTGCCCGCATACGAAAAGCACGACAACGTATTTCTGCCAAATGTGATCATGACCCCTATAAACTTGTGGAATATTACATAGAATTACAGAAACAGTATCAAGATAGACTGATACCCGTTGATACACCGCCTCATCAGCGTATGGAGAATATTTCGCCAAATTTTCACGAATAGTTGACGGATACCATCCCTTCAAGGGAGCAATGCCAGATCGTGCTTAATAAAGAAAATTTGTAGCAGGACGCGGAGCGTCCTT
>LUTY01001543.1 GCA_001640045.1 Candidatus Thiomargarita nelsonii
CGCGTCATCCCCTGCGTATCAAGCACCAGCACAACAGGCACAGCTAACAAACGCGCCAAAGCGGCATTACTATTACTTCCTTCAACATCCATCCCATCATACAAACCCTTATTACCTTCGATAATACTGATGTCAGCACCTTGACTATACTGTACAAGGCTGTCCCTAATTTCAGCAGAACTCATCGTATAAAAATCAAGATTATAACAGGGACGCTGAGCCGCTTGAGTGAGCCACAACGGATCAATATAATCAGGTCCTTTTTTAAAAGCTTGGACAAGCAAACCACGCGCTCTGAATGCAGCACACAGTCCAAGAGAAATAGTGGTTTTACCAGAAGATTTATGGGCGGCTGAGATAAGAAAATGGGACATGTCAGGTAAGAGAAATTTTTGGTAATGGTCAACAACAGCTTGTAAAAACGTCAAAAAAATCCTATTTCTTTAAGAAATAGGATTTTTAAAATTTACAACTTATGGCGTAACGCCTTCATTTAAAATAGTCACTTCTACCCGGCGATTTTGCTGTTGCCCCTCTTTAGTCGCGTTGGTAGCGATTGGCTTATTTTCACCAAAAGCTTTTATAATCAAACTCTCTGGATTGATACCGTTTGCTATCAACGCATCGCGCACCGTATAAGCACGACGTTCTGAAAGATCAACGTTATAACTTTCCTCACCAATACTATCAGCATGTCCTGCTACAACTACCGTCCGAGGCTCATGTTTTTGAATAATTTTGGAAAATTCTTCTACTTTC
>LUTY01001544.1 GCA_001640045.1 Candidatus Thiomargarita nelsonii
CAGCATTTCGCGCTTTGATTAAAGCATTTTCAACAAAACTCAGCCCGGTTTCCTCAACATCAGGCACATTAAACTGGCTTTGGGGGACAATTTCAAAATGAAATGCTGCCAATATTTGGGCAAATTCGCGTAATTTGCCCTGATTTCCACTCGCCAAAACGATAGTTTTCATGTTGTTACTCATTAAAATGGTACATCGTCATCTAAATTGTCGGGGGGAGGCGGTGTACTGGGTGCCGGCGCTTGCATGGGTTGTTGATTCACAGGGGGCTGTGGCGGAGCGGGCTGCTGTGGTGGTGCACCATAATTATTCGTCTGTTGGTATGGGGAGCCACCCGGCGTCGGCGCCCCATAATTAGCACCATCCGCACGATTTCCTAATATTTGCATCTCACGGGCATAGATTTTTGTGCTATAGCGATCTTGCCCCGTGTTTTTGTCTTGCCATTTTTCCGTGCGGATACTACCTTCTACATAGATTTGTGAACCTTTCTGTAGATATTGTTTGACGACTTCAGCTTGCCGGTCAAAAAAAACAACACGGTGCCACTCTGTCTCATCTCGCCACTCGCCAGTTTGTCTGTCCTTAGTACCATAAGTGGTAGCCAAGCTGATATTTGCTACGGCAAGCCCTGCTGCTGTATATCGGACATCGGGATCATTTCCCAAGTTACCTATTAAAATGACTTTATTAACGCCACGAGCATGAGAGGGTAATCTCGGTTTCATTGGCAAAAATGCCACTCTCATGATGCTGCC
>LUTY01001545.1 GCA_001640045.1 Candidatus Thiomargarita nelsonii
TTGCGGTATTTTTAGAGATGAGAGAAATATCATCCCCTAATTCTCGGATAATATTATAGGTATCATCTGCATTCAGGTAATCTTCTAAGGTATATTCACGTCCACCCGTTAACCAAGTTTTTGAACGTTGAATAAAAACCTTGATGATTTTTTTAAGACGTAAAATAATACGTTTCACTTGCTATAAATTTCCATTCTCATTTCTAAACCTCTAGCACTCATTTATCGCCTAAACTTTTTGATGTAAATAACGTTTCGATAATCTCAAAGCATTGAATGCTTCTTCCTTCATTTCTGGTTCAGGATCAAATAAACCCTTAAGTAAAACATCCAGCAAAGTCGGACGTAATACACAAGCACGATACTTTTCTCCAGTTTCATTCTAAAAACAACAAACATATTTACTAGTTCCCACATGCCGCTTTGTCAGGTTGATTATTACGATAGACATCACCTAGACACATTCTGGCGTAAACTATTTTACATTTTTAGGATAATCATCGCAAAGTTTATCCAAATAACTACCAGATATCAGCTTATATTGTAGCTTAGTTATTATTGCTACAATGATCACATTGTTTACAGAAGAAAATTTCTTATTTGTGAACAAAACAATAGTCAAGATCGAAATTTTGTTGTTAAATATAGAAATATATAGAAATATTTCTACAAATCCGAACATGGGAACGATCAACCCATTATCCCCTCGCCAGAGCTTAGGGTTACTTTGCTCAAATCCATTTTTTTTTATGTGGAAGG
>LUTY01001546.1 GCA_001640045.1 Candidatus Thiomargarita nelsonii
ATACCGCTGAGATTTTTTATATCACCACCCGCACTGCGTATCCACTGCGCCAATTCTGCTGGACGAATGAATTTAGCATAATCATGCGTACCTTGCGGCAAAAGGTGGAGAAGATATTCTGCGCCAATAATAGCAAATAAATAAGATTTGGGATTACGATTAAGGGTAGAAAAAAAGACAAGCCCACCTGGCTTAACTAAACGATGACAGGCAGTGACGACTGAGGCAGGCTCAGGGACATGCTCAAGCATTTCCATGCAAGTCACAACATCAAAATGTGCGGGATGCTCAGCCGCTAACTGTTCGACAGTGGTGCATTGATAGTCAATTTTAAGCTCGGATTCATATAAGTGTAATTTTGCCACACTCAACGGAGCTTCGCCCATATCAATACCCGTCACATTGGCACCACGTTGCGCCATACTTTCACTCAAAATGCCACCGCCGCAGCCAACATCTAAGACGTTTTTATCCGCCAAACTGCCAACACCTTGCTCAATATAATTTAAGCGCAGCGGATTAATGTCATGTAATGGTTTAAATTCACTGTCTTTATCCCACCAACGGGAGGCTAATGTATTAAATTTAGCCACTTCTTGCTGATCAACATTGATGTCCATACAAAGAGTACCGTATTTTTTTAATTTAAACTAACTTAAATGGGGATACTTTATGACAAGTCAAAGGACTCGCCGTAGGGTCAATGCCATTTCGTGCCGACAAACCTACGAGGTTGCCAAAACCTCGTAGGTTAATTT
>LUTY01001547.1 GCA_001640045.1 Candidatus Thiomargarita nelsonii
ATTGGGCTTGCGTGATTTTGCCAGCGGCTATTTCTCGCAATGCCAGTACGGTTGGTTTATCATTATCAGCAGACACCAAAGGTGCCGCGCCATTTGCTAGCTGACGGGCGCGTTTGCTGGCAAGTAACACCAGATTAAAACGGTTATCAGCATGTTCTAAACAATCTTCTACAGTTACACGTGCCATCTTTTTTTGTCTCTTATTAGTTATCAGTTATCAGTTATCATAAAAACGCACAGATCAAGCTATACTTGACTAGGCCAGAAACTAAACTTGTCTGTCATGGAGACCAGCGGGAGAAATCTTGGAGCGGCTAAAGATTTCTCCCTTTGGTCGAAATGACAAAAGTGCAAATTGTGCTCGAAAAAAAAGTTGCACATCGCGTTAATTTATATTATATAAGTTTTCTCAAACTTTAAACAGGTACTTATCTATGCCCTTTGATGTCATTAATACAAATAACGCCCCACAAGCCATAGGAACATATTCACAAGCTGTCAAAGTCAATAACACAGTCTATCTATCTGGACAAATTCCTTTAGTGCCAGACACCATGACTTTGCATTCTGGCGATATGGCAGCACAAATTGATCAAGTTTTTACCAATTTACGAGCCGTCGCCCAAGCAGCCGGTGGAGATTTAGCCGATATTGTCAAATTGAATATTTTTTTAACTGACTTGAGCCATTTTGCATTAGTTAATGAAATCATGGCAAAATATTGGAATCCTCCTTACCCAGCACGGGCAGCCGTCGGG
>LUTY01001548.1 GCA_001640045.1 Candidatus Thiomargarita nelsonii
ATCAGAAGGAGCCCCCTGATAATTGTGGTGCCAAGGATCGGCACACCATTCCCAAACTTCTAAACGATGATATTTTTCATTTTGGGGCATAAATGTGACCCAAATTTGTTCAAACTGATGTATCGTATAAAGTGTATCTAAATCACGTTCACAACCAATAACCTGATGGCTAGAAATAAAACGGCCTCTCATCGCATCTTCATCATCAAGAAACCCTATTAACTCCGCTTTGGGAAACCCTTGTTCTAATAAAGAAGCTAATGCCATCCCACGACGACCCGCACCATAAAGCACGAGGCGAATTTTATTATCAATAATAGAATGAACCTGTCGCCGCCAACGTTCACTGCGCCAGATGCGTGGTGTCCCCATCATAAATAACACCAACAATAAACTCAGTGGTGCAAGCAGAATAGAACTATTTCTGTGTAAAAAACCTAAGAGTACTAAATAAGCCAGTATCCAAGCAAAAGAAACAACTCTGAACAAGCGTATGACATCAACCATTGAAAAATAACGCACGGGGTGACGATAATTTCCAGCCAATATCATAATAGGAATCAATATCAAGGGAAATAACCACATACCCGTCATCAATGCTGAAAAGTGCGCTTCATCAATGTCCACTCCAAAGCGCAAGCCGTTAGCCAATAACCAAGCGATTTCAATGGCCAAAATGTCCACGGCCAAAATGACACTATGCAAACCTAGCAAACGTTGCCAATTCACAACCCCGATCAAACTCACCCAGACTCCA
>LUTY01001549.1 GCA_001640045.1 Candidatus Thiomargarita nelsonii
CAAAGCATTCGGTATCGTGGTAATGGATGGCCTGGTCGAGCACATGTTGTGTTTGAGAACGCAGAAGGTCAGCAGGAGGAGAGTTCAATGACATACGCGACCTCCTGGGGTGATATCCTCACCGGCTATCAGCAGTGGCGTTGTAATATTTGTGCAGACCATACTGGTGAATTTGCTGATATTGCCGTTGGCGATCCATGGTACAGAGAAATATCATCAGATGATCCGGGACGTTCTCTCGTACTCGCTCGCACCGAACTCGGTCGTCAATTTATGACTGAAGCCATGGCAAATGGGTATCTGACTATGGAACGGGGGGCACCAGAAATCCTGCCCGCTTCTCAGCCCAATCTTCTTAAAACCAGGGGGGCGGTGTGGGGGCGTCTGCTTGCTCTGCGTCTGGTGGGGGTACCTGTTCCGAATATGCGTGGTATGCCGCTATTCCATATATGGTTAAAGTATTTATCGTTTCGTCAAAAAATTCAATCGTTGTTAGGTACCATTCTGCGGGTTTTTCGTCGTAGATTATGGCACCGTCATACTGTCAAACGCTTTGAACCAACTGGATCGAAAACATAGCAATACAGCCATACACTATAAATTATAGTGTATAATATTTATGAGAAACTGTATTGAACAGTAGGGATGTCTTATGTCTGAGCGCTTAATGCCAGAGAATTTTGGTCAGGGTATATGGGTCGATCAAACCACGATACACCCGCTTGGATTGCTGTTGGTGTTGATTTGCGGTTTTGCC
>LUTY01001560.1 GCA_001640045.1 Candidatus Thiomargarita nelsonii
CAAGAAAATAACAGGCGAGCATGGCTATGCGCTCGCCTCAGTGATTTCCTCACCCCTTAATAAGATTGTTGTTGATGCTTGTCTTGCGCCCTTCATGCGCGTATGAGGTTGATTTGGCTTTGAAACATCTCGAACACACACAAGCTAATGATCTTGTTATATTTGATCGAAATTATACCTCTTACATCTTTTTAGCCGAAGATCCCTCCTATCGTCGGGACAAGCTTAATAGACAATTCGCTGGACGTTGTTCTAGAAGCTCATTCAAAGCTGCACAACAACTGTTTAAACAATATGTTATTGACAGTAAAAAAGCAACTTTAACCGCTAAGGGAGAGGTTAAAAAACAATGTAAAATTTTGGGGTTAGATGAGCAAATAACAGTACGGTTTGCACGTATTAAATTAAGCACTGGAGAGACAGAAGTCCTTGTTACATCACTACTTGATAGTGAACAATATACCACACAAATGCTAAAAGAATTATATCATTTGCGCTGGGGCATTGAAACTTTTCTTGGTGTTTTAAAGGAACGTCTAAAGATAGAGAATTTTACAGGCAAAACAGTCATTGCTATTAAACCGGACTTTTTCGCTACTTTGTTTCTAACGGGTTTAGAGTCTATACTAACGCAAACTGCTGATTTGTATCTATTTAAAAAATCCAGCCTCAACAAACTCAGGCAAACTGTTAATAACATAGTATCTTTTAATGCCATCAAAAATTTTATGATAGAACTATTCTATCATTGCTCGCCAATTCAAGATATTATGGCAACATTGACTGAGTGGTTTATCAAGGATCCAACTTATGCTAAACGAGAGCGTGATGTATAAAATCGGGTTTTATTTCTTTTCCTATTCAATCATTTTGAATGGGTTGGGGGGACTTTGGGCTAACAAATGGATAAAAACGAGTTTAATAACTATTTTTATCAAAAAATACAATATTTCGGTTATCATCAAAAAACCAAATTATTAAAACCATGTTGCTCCTAGTTTTTGAGTTATCAATTGATACTTATATAAATTTTATACTATTGATATTAAATTACTTTTCATAATAAAAGTTGAAAAAAACTAGCTAAATTTAAAATTTAGTATAGCCCCGTTATTATTATAAGAAAAAATGCATAGCGAGTGTCATTTTCAACTCAAGATTTCTCCTTGTACTCAACGCCATCATAGTTAATCGTACAATCCCTTATGGTATAAGGCGGCTTAACTTAATGGCATTGAGGCGTAGGATAAGCTAGAGATTCCTATTAAAACACACTCATATCTCTGGAAGATTTAATGGGGAATGGTGTTCTTCTTTGATTTCTCCGACAGGCTGCTAGCTTCTTTTTTAGAGGATACCATGCCAATCAAAAAGTCAAGTACTAAAAACTTGATCATCGAGTAAAACAATTATGCTTAAAACACCTAAATCCTTATTATCTAATCGCTCAGTACTTATCACCGGTTGTTCAAGCGGCATAGGATATTGTGTGGCACACGGCTTGAAAACCCGAGGTTATTTGGTATTTGCCACGGCGCGTCACCCTAAAGATGTCGCTCGTTTACAACAAGAAGGTTTTCCAAGTCTTGTTTTAGACTTGAACAATTCGCAATCCATTTTTGAGGCGGTGCAAACAGTATTAGAACGTACTGATGGGCGATTATATGGTTTGTTCAACAACGGGGGCTATGGGCAACCGGGTGCGCTAGAAGATTTAACCCGTGAGGTTTTGCGTCAACAATTTGAAACCAATTTATTCGGTATGCATGAATTGACCCGTCAAGTAATACCCACCATGCGTGCCCAAGGTGAGGGGCGGATTATACAAAATAGTTCTGTATTAGGTTTGGTGGCATTGCCTTATCGCGGTGCCTATAACGCCAGTAAATTTGCTTTAGAAGGATTAACCGACACTTTGCGCTTAGAACTCGTTGGCACCGGCATCTCTGTATCTTTGATCGAACCGGGACCAATCACCAGTCGGTTTCGTGCCAATGCTAATACCATGCTCAAACAGAACATTGATACTGAACACAGTATACATCACTCGGTTTATGCAAAAATGGAACGACGGTTCTTAGCAGAAAAGGGTGTCGCGTTTACCTTGCCGCCCGAAGCGGTGCTGAAAAAAGTTATCCATGCCTTAGAATCGCCGCGCCCCCAGCCACGTTATTATGTGACTTTTCCTACGTACGTTTTGGCAAGTTTGAAGCGACTACTCCCATATCGGACAATGGATTGGGTGTTGCGATATTTATTTTAATTGGCAATGCCATAATATAAATGAAATCAGTTACATAATAAACACCAACACTCGTATATTAATATTTAATTTCTTTTTAACCGACATTCCGCACTTGATAAATGAAAAAAAATATTTATTTAACCCATCAGGCTGATACCGATTGAATATAAGTATATCATATACACCTATAAACAAATACTAATTGAAATGACGGGGACAATTGGCATGGGAATGGCAATTAAAAACATAGACACTCAAAATCCAGATTCATTAAAGACACAAGCACTCGATCATTTGGGGCTGGTTGTAGCAGTCACACGCGATGCCCGGAATTGTAGATAAAATCAACCAAAGATTGCCAACCACAGACAAAGCCAATGTTACAATGGGACAAAGAGTACTCGCTATGATTCTGAATGGATTAGGGTTTACAAACGATAGACTCTATTTAGTCCCCCGTTTTTTTCAAAACCAACCCGTAGATAGGCTAATTGGTCCTGGAATTGAAGCCGAACATTTAAATGACGACGCGGATAAACGATGTTTGGATGCAATAGCCAACTATGGAACCACCCAATTATTTGGTGAAATCGCCTTTGAAATCGGATCAGAGCAAGGCTTGTTGGGTAAATCATCACATTTGGATACGACCAGTTTAACACTGCAAGGTGTATAACGTGGGTCAGTTCAGATTGAGGGAGATTTTGAAAGAGAATGAAGAAACATTACCTAATCAAGTGGGTAAACCAACACAGAATCCAACTTTACGCTGGTTTTTTCGCCTCATGGAAGGAATATCTGTTGTTCACCTAGTTTTTCAATGCACCAAAGAGAAATCTCTCGTTTTCATCACTAATTTGGATGAGGTCAAACGAAAGATAATTCATTATTTTGGTCGATACGCACT
>LUTY01001551.1 GCA_001640045.1 Candidatus Thiomargarita nelsonii
TTTTAGCCGCAGTAGTCAAAAAGCCCAGCTCAGTCACATTCTCCCTAAACAAACGCCCAAATAACTCACCAGCTAGAACCTCATGTTCCGTGCTATAACCCAACCCACTCGGAGCAAACATACCAATAGCCCCCTTACCATCCGCCTTTAGAAAAACCTCCGCAAAGCTATCACTCGTACCACGAAAAGGCTGACTATAAGAAAACAAACCATTTTGGCAATTCAACGCCACCACAAAAGTAAATTTATCAGGATTATCCAACAACGCCACATCACCAAAATTAAATATATCTTCTCCCGCCCACAAATTGAGGCTGCCATGACCAGTATAATTAGTCACAACCGCCCCAGCGTCTATAGCATCAATAATATCCTGCGTCACCACCTCAACCTCACCCTCAGCATACTCGCCCAAATAAACCCGCTTAGGAACCAAATCCCCCAAATATTGTTCAATCAACCGCTCGGAAACCTCATCAAATTTCGGTTCATCATCTGTCACAAAGAGGACCTGACGCTGCCACCCATCCAAAGGCACCTGTGGATAACGGAACAACTTATTCACCACCGCATCCAATTCCGCCTGAGTTCTAACCGGAACACGCCCCAAAAACAAATCAGGCAAAGAATCCTCACCGCTGACACTCACAAACCAATTATCAGTAGGAGTTTCACCCATCAGGCTCGAGTGAAAAGTATAGGTAGGGATATAATTAATCCCATGCCCCAAATCGTTCAAAGTATCCCGATTCGCATC
>LUTY01001552.1 GCA_001640045.1 Candidatus Thiomargarita nelsonii
CAGACGTCCAAGATAAATCTTGGACTCCTATGCTTAATAATCTAAAAAATGTATTTCTTTTAACAATTCCTTAACAACCATAACAGCGCGACGGCTAGTCTCTCCCATTTCCAAGTGTAAAGCAATCGTGATCACTTTTGTCTCAGGATGAGCAATCTCTTTGACTGTGGGGGGGCGTTTGGCATTCCCCATGACTTTTTTGGGTACTTTGACCAAGGAGAACACATAATTGGCCCCTTTACTCTTCACCCTATTACTTTTAAAAAGCTGATTGCTTTTATTCACTCTCAGTTTATCCCCTAACAAATACAAGGGACTGTCTATTTGTTCGGGTAAGCTAGCACGGTTTGGCCAATATAAATCCTTCATATTGTTTACAAATCCATCAAATACTTCCATAAGGGTAGCTGCCATTTTTCGACTGGTTGCTTTTTTAGTTTTGGGAAAAGCACTGTTCTCCCGCAACAGTTTCAACAAGCCCTTATTGAATGCCTTCGAGGGATAGCGGTGTTCTTTCCCCCCTACCCGAAGAAACAATTCATTGTTTTTGACGACAATAAAGGATTTGGTGACCAATATTTCTAGTGCCTTGCCAGATGCGTCAGGTACATATAATACCAAAGTCGCTGAGCCTGTCTTTGAAAACAAAAACACTCTATCTTTAGGATAACGTTTTTCTAACGTTTTCAAGCTTCCCTTTAAGCGCCTAGCCGTACCACCACCAGATTTAACAACTTGTTCGATTCCACGTAAGAC
>LUTY01001553.1 GCA_001640045.1 Candidatus Thiomargarita nelsonii
GAATTGCGTTTTTTCCAGTTGTAGATGTGCAAGGAGTATCTGAGCCTTGTTATCAAGTGGAGTTGATTTTAGTGCAGGACGGCACTCTTTCTATTCTAACTCTAGTCCCCGTTAGTTGCTCCCAACGGCCTGATGACACGATCCCTGTAGTAAGTTCTATATCCTTACAAGCCGATCCGTCCATATCCTACCAAGAAATCGGTCTGATTGGCAGAGATGCAGACGGTGATACGTTGGACTATGAGTTACTGGCACCGGCAAGTGATGCGGGCTATACCTCAGCTTATATTCCATCGCAAACGCCTAAGCTTTATGTGACGCGGGCGACTGATTTTAGCGGCACTATTGTGCTGCCATATAGGGCGACAGATGGGCAACACTTTAGCGAACCAGCTAATGTCACCATAGAAATCCGCGAAAATACCGATGAACGTGGCTTAGGTATGCAAGAACCCGATCCAGAAGTCTATTCCAGCTTTGAAGTCAGTCGTTTTAGCGGTGATTTGTTCGGCGCACCCGGAGAGGCACCCACTTTGCCTCCTAGCATTGACTTAAGCAGTAATTTCCCAATACCCGGTTATCAGGGCTCTCAAGGCAGTTGTGTGGGTTGGGCAACAGCATACGCGCTCAAAAGCTTTCAAGAACGTGTGGAAGAAGGTTGGTCATTAAATACCACTGAACATTTGTTTAGTCCTGCTTTTATTTATAATCAAATCAATAGAGGGGAAGACAAGGGTTCGGATCCAGGAGAGGCG
>LUTY01001554.1 GCA_001640045.1 Candidatus Thiomargarita nelsonii
AAGGTACCAGCAGCGGCATCAATGTTGATGCTCTCATCCAATGAGTTATCTTGTCCCACTGCCAGGCCAGCAACCGATTCTTCTGCAATGGTAGCTACGTAAACTTCAGAACCGGCTGTCGAGTTCAAAGTTATCACACCACCGCTACCAACGGCAAAAGCCTCTCCTTGAGAGGCTGTTGATACGGCACCAGCGTAAGCCGTGGTTTTACCGACAGCCACTGCGGTTGAGGCGTATAGCAGATTACCACCTGCATCAAGATTGATGGCCACCGATCCAGCAACACCGCCGTCACCAGCAAATGCACCAGCAGACAAACACAGTCCAGAAATCGCAGATACACAATATAGTTTGATTTTCATAATAAGACCTATTAAAGAGTTAAGGTAAAACCAAAACGAGTCAAGTCAGCAAATTCCTACGGGAGATGACGACTCTCCCCACAACAGACGACAATGAGCAAAGACATCCAAAAAAGTGATCGCGCCGCCTATATATATATAGTCGTTTGAGGAGACCAAAAAGTTAGGGCAGTCGTGAAAAAAAAATGGCTGGCCACTGCCAAAAATGATTATTTTTCTTTTAAAATCAATAATTAAAAAATAATAAACAATTAATGTTAGCCAAAAATTAATGTTAGCCATATAACAAATTCTGATTAAAGAATTTTATTCAGTGAAATTGACAACGATAGGACTGACGCATTGACAAATTAATTCATTTGTAAATTCAAATTATTAGCTGCATTTGTTGAC
>LUTY01001555.1 GCA_001640045.1 Candidatus Thiomargarita nelsonii
TTGGACAATAACAAGTTCAGATCTGGCAGGTTAAAAACAAAACCTGCCCCTCGGCGGAGCCGAGGCCCCTGCTACGCAGCAATGCCATTAAGTTAAGGAAAATGTGTTACAATCATTGACTTTAATCTGGAGGTAAAAATAAAATCATGGAAAAACACACACTAGTGGACGAAAATGATAAAGCCACCCGATCAATTTCAATTATTCGTGACTTACTAAATGATGACTCATTTAAGAGTGAACCTCGCACGGCTTCTAAATTTTTTAGCCGTAATTTTAAATTAAACTTTGTAGCTGTCATTTTACTCATTTTACCAAAAAGCATAAAGCCGCTACAGCTTGTTTTAAATGAGTTTTTTAAAAAGCTGGACAATGGTATTTTGGTAACAAAGAGTGCCTTTACCCAAGCACGTCGCCATCTCAAAACCACAGCGTTCATCACATTAAACCAAAAGGCAGTGCTTGAGGTTTTGTATGGTGATGGGATTTATGAAAATGCGTGGGGATTTCGCCTACTAGCGATTGATGGCTCCAAAATCCACATGCCTAACTCCCCGGAAATTAGACAAGAATTTGGCACCATTAAATTCGCAACCACTATTGATAACGACAAGAAAATAATGGGTGAACATGGCTATGCGCTCGCTTCAGTGATGTACGATCCCCTCAATAAAGTTGTTGTTGATGCGCCGTAAAGCACCAGCCAAGGCTTATGAGGTTGATTTAGCATTGGAACACCTCAAGCATACACAAG
>LUTY01001556.1 GCA_001640045.1 Candidatus Thiomargarita nelsonii
TTTGGATTGGCTATAGAGCCCTTATTTTACCGGGTATCACTCTTGGCGAAGGCGCCGTTGTAGGGGCAGGTGCTGTGGTCACAAAAGAGGTGGAACCCTATACTATTGTTGGCGGTAATCCCGCTCAATTTATCAAAAAACGTCAAACTGACTTGGAATATACCTTAAAATATCAACCGTGGCTGCTTTGAAAACTTGGATATGTTGCCAACTGGGCTCGCGTGAACACTATGCTATTCCGCGTGCTTTAGACAGGCAACTGATTGCCCTGATAACCGATGCTTGGGTAACACCGCAATCGCTATTCAATAAATTACCAAAATCTGTACTGACCAAATTACGTGAGCGCTTTCATGTTGATTTAGAGCAAGCCTCTGTTCAGCACTTCACGACTTCTTTAATCTATCACGAAATTAGCCAAGGTTTTCAAGGCTGGGATCGTATTATTTCTCGCAATCACTGGTTTCAGAAAAAAAACAAGCGAGTCTTGGAAAAAATCTGTCAACAGGCAAACTTTCCGGCTGAGCCGACTGTGTTTGCTTATAGCTACGCTGCCTTAGATATATTACGTTTTGCAAAAAGCAAAGGTTGGCGTACTATCTTAGGACAAATTGATCCTGGACCTTTTGAAGAAGAATTGGTATTAAAAGAACATCTTAGACGTTCTAATTATCAAGTGGACTGGCAACCCGCTCCCGCCAAGCCGTGCGTAAGACTTATGGATTAGTTGCCCAAACCGAGGCTAGTTGCTGCA
>LUTY01001557.1 GCA_001640045.1 Candidatus Thiomargarita nelsonii
TTGCCTCGCCAGTTCAGCATCCAATGTATCCAAGCGATCTTCAATCGGCTTAAAACGAGTCTCAAATCTATCCAAGCCCTCTTCAATCGGCTTAAAACGAGTCTCAAATCTATCCAAGCGATCTTCAATCTGGCTGATACGAATATCCAAACGATCTTCAGACTGGCGGAGCCGATCCTCAATGGCCGCTATTTGGCGCTCATTAGCACTCTCCCGAAAAAAGAGATTAAAACTGACCAAAGTAGAAAGTAATGCGAGCAGGATAATTCCAAACAGTAAGTAACGATTTTTGATAAATTTCATGATATTAACCAATCTTGGCGATTTTGCAAAACAATGCGTTTCAGGAAACCATCAGGTTCACAATCAATTTTTCCAGTGTCATTAAAGTTATCCACAATGAGATCATTGCCACCGGGTACCCATTCTGATATATAAACTTCCTTATGGGGAGACATTTCTACCGAATAATCGTCAAGGATATTGAGTTTCACCTCATGGCATTCAGTGTGCGAATTGTTGGATAAACTCGCTATCACTTGGGCGACACCATCCTCGCGGAACGCATGACCAATACGCACATCAACGGCAGGATCGACTGACACGGTGATTGTTTGGGGTTTTTCATTACCGGGAAAAATGTGGGTTTTATTGAGTTTAAGGCCATTAGGCGTTTCCAATACAGTGCCAATATAGCGATTAAATATCGGTTCGTCGGGTTGAGTGGCAAAACGGACGTGATCGCCAAAACGGA
>LUTY01001558.1 GCA_001640045.1 Candidatus Thiomargarita nelsonii
TGCGGGAAGCCACATCTAATTTGCCTAATCTCATAGAAAATACCATCAATGTGTGATGAAACGCTGATAGTCACTGACTATGGTGCGGTTATGATGATAGATAAAGAATATTGGGAGGAAATACAGGAAACTTTAGCGGAACGAAGTGACAAAAAATCACTAGCGGCTTTATTGGAGGGACATCAACTACGAGATAAAGGTATTACACCACAGGGCAAAACAATCGATGAGGTATTTAATGACTTATAAAATTAACATACTTCCTAATGCAGAAGATGATCTTGAAAAATTATGGAGTAACTAACCATGCACATAGCCGACACATTACCAAAGAAATATCCCATAACAGTTACCCATTTCCAAAAAATGATAGAAACGGGGATTTTTGATGAAGATGAACAAATAGAATTAATAGACGGAGAATTGATAGCAATGGCACCAATTGGTCCCGATCATTCCAGTAAAACCAGAAGATTGAATCGTCATTTTTCTCAAAGTGTTGGTGATTTGGCATTGGTTGATATGCAAAACCCGATTGTACTTGATGATCATTCTGAACCCGAACCTGACTTGGCTCTCTTGCGTCCAAGCGATGATTTTTATGAAACGGCAAACCCAACCGCCAAAGATGTGTTTTTGTTGGTCGAAGTCGCTGATAGTTCATTAAATTATGACAAACAAACCAAAATTCCGCTCTATGCACGTCAAGGCATCCCGGAAGTGTGGCTCATCAACGTGCCAAACAAGCAGGTGG
>LUTY01001559.1 GCA_001640045.1 Candidatus Thiomargarita nelsonii
TTCAACACCGCCAAATTAATCAGTGCTATCAAGTCCTGAGTGATCGAACAATGCGTGCGCGAAATGATGTTTTGCTGTCCTGCTCCGCATGATAGGACTTGATAGCACTGATGAGATTATTGAAGATTGAATGTTTTTATTCGTTGTTGAGCATTAGTTGTACTCCGTCAATCCGTTGTACTCGATTGTTATTTATTTAAATAGGAGAAAAATCATGATCAACACCAAACACAAGCTGATTATCTTAGCCCTCATGACTTGTTTGAGTGGGACAATAACCCACGCCTTAGAGCCCACCACCAAGCCCATACTCCGCATAGAAACGGGTATGCACACTGCTGGGATAAATCAGATAGGTGTTGATGCTGCGGAACGGTTTTTACTAACCGCCTCCGAAGACAAAACTCTGCGCTTATGGGATTTGCACACTGGCGATTTATTAAAAATCTATCGTGTGCCTATCGGTGCAGGCCCTGAAGGTATGCTTTATAGTGGTACCATTTCGCCCGATGGTGAATGGGTGGCAGGAGCGGGTTGGACGGGTTTTGAATGGGATAATAACCTTTCAATTTATCTATTCAACCGTGCCAGCGGCCAATTGGTGAAGCGTTTATACGGTTTGGAAGACGTCACTTTTCATCTTTGCTTTTCGCCTGATGGGCAGTATTTAGGCGCAAGCTTAGGAGGTGCCAATGGTGTTCGCGTTTGGGATACATCTGATTGGAATCTCATTTTCAAGGATATGGATTATGCT
>LUTY01001570.1 GCA_001640045.1 Candidatus Thiomargarita nelsonii
GTAAACAATACGCCATCAATATTGGGCAATCTCAACCTACCCAAACTTGCCTCAAAAAACTTATTGAGGGAGATTGGAATAAACGCCTACAGCGTACTGACTATGATAATTGTGCTTTAACGCTAATTGGCATTCATCCAAAAACCGAAATGAAACCGGCAGACATTGAAAAATACGTGATAACGGAAACAAAAAAAGTCGGGCTTGAGATTCCTCATTACGATATCAAAACCGCATTTATTCCTAAAACCGATTATGCGTTTACCGCATTTATGATTGAACAATAAAGTATTTTTTTCATTCCAACGCGCCAGCGTTAATGTCATTAAGGGCGAACACATAGGTTCGCCCCTACAGCCTTGAATACATAATGTTTTGTAGGGGCATACATGCGTGTCTGTCCTTAATTAAATAAATGCCAATCAGGAAACAATTTAAATGTGGCATGGTTCAAAAGCGTTTGATTCAAGCTAAAAAAACTTGATAGTCGAGTGATATTCAAATAATGCCAGGCATGGTTCAAAAACCCCCTTTTTAGGGTAACACTCACGTAATGTGTTAACTGTGAACAGTCTTAACCATTTGTATGGGGAGATGTTATCAAACTGTCTCCCATACCTATTGGGAGACGATTTTACAAAATCTCCCAATAGGTATGGGAGACAGTTCAGAGTTAACATCTTAGCCGAGTGTTACCCCGATTTGAACCAAGCCTAATGCCAGTTTGATTTCCATCCTCTTTTTTTAATTTTAAAATCTGCCGTCGCTTGCGATAAATCACTTTGACCTCTTTTTTAGGAGCCTCCACAGACTTTGTTTTTGGCTTGGAGATTTTTAATTTAGGTTTGATCACAGGCGGTGCTGGCTTCTTAGCAACCTTAATTTGCGCCGGCCCAATATTCCGCCTCAAAAAAAAATAAGTTGCACATCGCGTGAGATAGACAATCTATAGGCCAAGATATTTATTTGAACAGCTAGAGTTGATATCATATAATCCAATGTGCCATTTTTTAAGAACGGCGGGGTTTTGGCAACCCCACTTGTCGTGAAAGTTGCATCTCGCGTAATATACATACTTACATACTTTTGCCATTTGAGTGCCAGATATTAAGTTGCTCAATATGCAGAAAATGCTGAAAAAAAATCATAAAATTTTGTATTTATAATAACATATAAACTATTTTATAAAAAATACTTATTTAAACAATATATTACGAAGCTCTACGTCGTGTGTTAGATTGAAGAAAAACAACTTATGGAAATTCAATCAATTGGGCGCGTCATGACCACTGTAGCTGATCGCATTATTCTAAGCATTGCATTGCTGCTATTGGTATGGTTGTATCTGCACTACTGGACAGGGGCAAGGGCACCTGCTGACTATGCCCTCATTTTAGTCGCCAACCAAGCACCCATAAAGTTAGATTTGCAACATTCCCAACAGATCGCGATTGCTGGGAGTGATGGAGAAAGCCTTATTGAAGTGGCGGATGGACGTATCCGTTTTATCGCTTCTTCGTGTCAAAGTAAACACTGTATTCATGCCGGATGGTTAACAAAAGGGGGAGATTTTGTCGCCTGTTTACCTAATCAAGTCAGTATAGAATTACACAATGCTGAAACGGCTCATTTTGATGCGATAGTTTATTAAAGAGTCCACCTTCGGTTTGGGCGAGGAATAATGATGATTCCCTACAGAGATCTACGTGATTTTATTGCTAAACTAGAACAATTAGACCAACTCAAGCGCATCAAGCTTGAAATTGACCCTTATTTGGAAATGACCGAAATTTGTGACCGCACCTTGCGAGCAAATGGCCCCGCTTTATTATTTGAAAATCCCAAAGGACATACTATCCCGGTTTTAGGCAACTTATTTGGTACGCCGCAACGAGTTGCCCTCGGCATGGGGCAAGAATCAGTCACCGCTTTGCGCGAAGTGGGACAATTGTTGGCGTTTTTAAAAGAACCAGACCCACCAAAAGGTTTTAAAGATGCCCTGGACAAGTTACCCCTCTTTAAACAAGTCTTGAATATGCCCCCCAAAGTGATCAAAAAAGCACCCTGTCAAGAAAATGTCCTGACTGGCAGTGAAATAGACTTATCCCGCTTACCGATTCAAACCTGTTGGCCAGAAGATGCGGGACCATTGATTACATGGGGACTAGTCATCACCCAAGGGCCACAAAAATCAAGACAAAATTTAGGCATTTATCGTCAACAAGTGATTGATAAAAATAAAGTTATAATGCGATGGCTCTCACATAGAGGGGGAGCGTTGGACTTTCAAGAATGGCAACAAGTCCATCCGGGGGAACCGTTTCCGATAGCGGTGGCATTGGGCACCGATCCCGCTACCATTTTGGGGGCGGTGACACCAGTACCGGATACCTTGTCAGAATATGCCTTTGCTGGTTTACTGCGTGGGAATCGTACTCAAGTCACAGGCTGCCTCACACACAATTTACAAGTACCCGCCAGTGCCGAAATAATTCTTGAAGGCTTTATTTATCCCAATGAAACCGCACCCGAAGGGCCTTTTGGTGATCATACTGGTTATTATAACGAAGTCGAAAGCTTTCCCATTTTTACGATAGAACGTCTCACCTATCGTAACGATCCGATTTATCATAGCACTTACACGGGTCGCCCGCCCGATGAGCCGGCGATTTTAGGTGTCGCTTTAAACGAAGTTTTTGTGCCCATTTTACAAAAGCAATTTCCTGAAATTGTTGATTTTTACTTACCGCCCGAAGGCTGTTCCTGCATGTATGAATCTTTTCGGCACGATATGGCATTGACCATCTCCCCTTCGTTACGCTCATCGAGACCACTCACGCCCGTTTCCAAGCCACGCAAAGCTTTTTGTAACGACTCCTGAAAAGTGCGCCCAATGGCCATCACTTCTCCGACAGATTTCATTTGAGTTGTCAACAAGGGCGAGGCTTGTGGAAATTTTTCAAAGGTAAAACGGGGCACTTTTGTGACGACATAATCAATGGTTGGCTCAAACGACGCCGGCGTTGCACCGCCAGTGATTTCATTAGCGAGTTCATCTAAGGTATAACCCACAGCCAATTTGGCGGCCACTTTGGCGATTGGAAAACCGGTTGCCTTAGATGCTAAGGCTGAGGAGCGCGA
>LUTY01001561.1 GCA_001640045.1 Candidatus Thiomargarita nelsonii
GTTTCAGTAGCCGTTATGTCATTCATGCGAGTTCTCCTCTCAATTAGATTAACTCGGCTGGTGCCACAATCTGAATGGGACGGTATCCCTTCAAAGTCGTTACCATGCGTACCACATCAATGGTTTTCAAGCGCACCAAATGTCTAAAATTCCAACTTAATTATTCTCAATTCTGGTCTGAAAATATACCAGATGGCACAAATCAAATGGTTTATCCTTGGTGGGTTGAACGTCACTTGAGTTACAATATTTTAATACCAATTTTGAGTTGAAACTTGACTTTTTATTATTGTCGGAATCCAAGATAAATCTTGGACTCCAAATTCACCGCAATCCCAACACCTCCTGCATATCAAACAAACCCTTCTCCTTTTGCATAATCCACTGCGCTGCCCGCATCGCACCATTAGCAAAAGTCATTCGACTAGACGCTTTATGAGTGATTTCAACACGTTCTCCAATGCCGGCAAACATCACCGTATGCTCACCCACAATATCCCCTGCGCGAATTGTTTCAAATCCAATAGAACGACGATCACGCTCCCCCGTTTTCCCTTGTCGCCCATACACGGCACACTCTGACAAATCACGCCCCAAAGTTTCGGCAACAATCTCACCCATACGCAAGGCGGTGCCAGAAGGCGCATCAGCTTTATGGCGATGGTGAGCCTCAATCACCTCAATATCGACATCATCGCCAAGCACTTTGGCGGCTATTTCCAATAGCTTAAAACTAAGATTAACGCCTACAC
>LUTY01001562.1 GCA_001640045.1 Candidatus Thiomargarita nelsonii
CAACGCTGCTATGTCAATCTTAATATTGCGTTGCTCAGCAATATCTATCATGTTGAGTGCTACCACCAAGGGGACTTCCATTTCTAATAATTGGGTGGTGAGATAGAGATTTCGCTCCAAGTTAGAGGCATCAACGATATTAACAATCAGATCAGCCTCACCAGAGAGAATATAATCTTGGGCAATCTGCTCATCAAGTGAAGTCCCCTCCTGTATCACGTCAAGCGAATAAGTCCCGGGCAGATCGACTAATTCAATATCACGATCATCATGTTTGTAATAGCCCGTTTTGCGCTCAACGGTTACGCCTGGCCAATTGCCGACGCGCTGCTTAGTGCCCGTCAAGACGTTAAATAAGGTCGTTTTCCCGCAATTAGGATTACCGACGACTCCGATGACTAAATGTTTCATGCTTCAATCCTCTCTACCAATAGGGCAGCCGCCTCATCTTTTCGCAAACTCAGCGCAAAACCGCGCACACTAATTTCTACGGGATCGCCCATCGGCGCGTAACGTATCACGCTAAACTCTGTGCCGGGTGTCAAGCCCATTGCTAACAGTTTTTTTCGATAGCTCTTGTTACCTTTTTCAAGACCAGTTACTTTGCCCTTGTCACCGACTGCCATATCACGTAACATCATTTCAATTCTCCAGAATCGGTACAACCATAATTTTATTTGCCATGCCAATACCTAAAGCTAAGCGTGTTCCGGAACGCGCCACCACTATTCCGTTGCCTCTTTGCCGTTGTA
>LUTY01001563.1 GCA_001640045.1 Candidatus Thiomargarita nelsonii
TGTTAAGTGTTGCCCAAACCCTTTATGGTATAAGGGTGCTTAACTTAATGGCATTGACCTATAGACAGCCGCTGGATGAAAATGGAAGGCTCAATACCCAAGCGTTTTTGGAAAAGCCCTATTCATTTTTAGAGGCTTACATCAAAAAAGAAAAAAATGTTTTTTGGACATCAACATTTTTTATTGAGGAAGGGCAGCGTTGGCAACTAGCAAGCTTGGTGTGCGAAGATGAACATTTAAGCGTTGTCCCTTCTATGCCCTTACTAGCGGCAATCGCGCAACTCCATTCTTGTGAAGACAGCACCCGCAAAGCCGCCTATATGATTCAAGAATTTAAAGCGCGTTTGAATGCTTGGGCACAAAGCTTGCCCTGTGATATTAAGCAAGGCACGACTATTCCCCAAATTTGTCAAAAAATGGATTGTCCTGATCTCACTATAAACTTGCCTAATAAAAAAGGCGTTTGTAATGAAGCCCATACCATTGACTTAGCTCAAGGGCGCGATACTGAAAAAATCGTTTTTACACCGCCCGATAGCCACCTTATTGACAAATACCGTGCAAACAAGCTATTAACAGCGAATGTGGATAAACAAATTGTATTGATTGGTGTCACGCATCAAACAAAAAAAGTAGACAACGTTTATCTTGTTGCCAATGCGGTTGATACCTTGTTACGATTTGGGCAATTGAAACCGCCAGCTTATAAAACCTTTATTATATTAGTGATAATACTGACGCTGATTTTTGCC
>LUTY01001564.1 GCA_001640045.1 Candidatus Thiomargarita nelsonii
GGCGACCTTAAAAATTATATTTTTAAAGCCGGCTTAAAAGGAAAACCTTGGCCTCTGACTAGCGTTGAAGATGTCACTAGACAACAAGGTTTAGATTTGTTTTATGATAGTGCTGGTCGTCTTGCCACTATTCAACAGCGGCTTGAAAAACGCCGTCTTTCTCTACAATACACGATTCATAATCAAATCCATCGTGTCAGCTTGAGTGTCCCGGACAAAAAATCAGTAGTATTAGCTAGTTATGATTATGATACCAAAGGCAGACTGGTTGCTGCTTATGACGCACTCGGTCATGTTGATCGTTATAATTACGATGATAACAATCAGATGATTGAGGAACACCGCAAAAGTGGTGGTGTGTTTAGCTTTAAATTTGATCCGCAAGGACGTTGTATCAAAACTTCTGGACAAGGCAGATATGATGAAAAACGCCTCAAGTTTTTTGACTTAATGGGCTACTCCACTGTGACGGATAGCCGCGACATGACGACGCAGTATCATTGGGAGCCATCGGGACAAGTCACCAGTGAAATCGATCCGCTAGGCAGAACGAAACAAACCGAATATGACGATGAAGGTCGGATCATTGCTGAAATCGCGCCAAATGGTGGCAAAACCAGTTATGAGTATGACGAGTGGGGCAACCGCTGCCAAATAACAGATCCTTTGGGGAATACGGTGGCTATTGAATATAACCATTTCCACCTGCCAGTCACCCTGACTGATCCCGCCGGTAAAATGTGGCAACGTC
>LUTY01001565.1 GCA_001640045.1 Candidatus Thiomargarita nelsonii
GTGCGCCATAAAAATGGGGGTTTGACGATTGGCAGCGTGGTTTTCCTTTTCCACTGTGTCGGCTAAGGGCAAGTAGCTAGACAGTGCCATAATGCCGGCGAGTGTCTGCGGATATCGCAAGCCCGTTTGCAACGCAATCACTCCGCCTTGGGAAAATCCTGCTAAAATAATGCGCTTGGCATCAATACCGCTTTCTGATTATATCTTGTTGCCGAAACCAGATGATTTCAGGGATGAACAGGCGATATTGCAATATGCGTTGGGACGGGAACAAGTTGCTATGCAGCAATACGATAGCCTAGCAAAAGAAACGCCACCTGGTCCTATTCAGGACTTATTCCGTTTTCTCGCTAATGAGGAGTTGGAACATAAAAAAGAATTGGAAAAGTGGTATTATGAAATAGTTCATAGTGGCGGTGTGTAATGCTACCACTTCTCCCTATATTTTCTTTTTTCGAAGGTTTTTAAACCTTATGATAAATATACAAGCACAATTCGCTCAGTCTTGGAAAAACAAATTAAATGCTGAGTTTTACAAAGCGTATTTTCAAAATTTGGCGACTTTTCTTAATGAAGAAATGAGGAACCATACGATTTATCCAGCTGATTCTTTTATTTTTAATGCGTTTGATAAATGTTCTTTTGAAGATGTGAAAGTCGTCATCATTGGACAAGACCCTTATCATGGTGAGGGGCAAGCCAATGGACTTTGTTTTTCTGTGAATGACGGTGTGAAAATGCCTCCTTCATT
>LUTY01001566.1 GCA_001640045.1 Candidatus Thiomargarita nelsonii
GCTTATTTAAAAAGTGGACACTGGCGTTCTGCCGTCAAAGCATTGTCAGTGGCACGCATGGTTGTAAAACTTAGCCGCTTTTCCCCACCGTTTCTCCTTTGCAGCCCTATCGCCACGTTCAACGACTCTCATCCACTCTGGCACCCCATCAGACGATGAATGCTCTGGTTTGACGGTATCACGTTGCCTAACTGGCTCGGTGTCAACCGGTACCGCTTTTTTTGTATCCACATCAGGTGGCGCAAAGCTGGGTTTTTCTTCTTTGACGGCTTGGCAAGAACAAAGAAAAATAAATAGTAGTGATAGACACAATTTAATCATCCCGTGGGACTCCAAGCCTTTGGCACGATGTTTCTTCATTTTTACCTCCAAACGAAATAGGAGTCCAAACTTTAGTTTGGACGTCCAAGATAAATCTTGGACTCCGGATTAAGGAGCGACCTAGTATTGATCTGCTTAGCCGGTTAAGTTAAGATGATCGCCTCGATTTTGGGAGCCAACCGTTTTTGTGAATTCTAGTCAGTTTTTTAGGACATTGCTAGGACATTAAAAAAAATTTTTTTATTAATTAAAAATCAAAAAGATAAAGCGTTGTTTGTCACCATCATGGCAAAACGATGTACACAAGGGCACTAAGATGAAAAGACAGGCAGATAAAAATAAATTTGCATTTTTATTAAAAAAATTTATGAATGAGGCTAATGTAAGTGAGGAGGAGTTTGCCAAATCTATCTCTTATGCTAATCCGATG
>LUTY01001567.1 GCA_001640045.1 Candidatus Thiomargarita nelsonii
GCGGTGGAGCTAAATGCAAGCACATTAGTTTTTTCCCACTCAAATTGAAAATCACGCAAGCCTTGTTCCATTTCATCCGTTTTCTGGGCATAAATGGTTTGAAAAGTGGTATCAACTTCCTCGAAAGAAGTAGGCCATAAAAACCTCAAGCTAACAACTAACACAACAATAACTGCCATAGCTGCCGCCGGGATAGCCCAACCGACTTCCCATTTCGGGGCGGTGAAACTGTCTTTAAGCTTATGATAAATAGCGCTTATCCAAGATTGCGTTTCTTCCTGTTCAGACAGCGCAGATCGGGCAACTTCTCGTAACACCTCAGTCGCCCTATGATACAGTTTTCTATAACGATGGCGTGGATCATCAGCACCACCGAGGGGCGAACCGGTGAGAATACTATAACCGCCAACGGTTTCACGAGGGGCAATATGACCCGGACAACTCAGTGAAATATCAGGCTCTGCACCAGAGACAAATTCGACAGCTAAGGCATGAACAGCTTTAAGTCGTTCTGGCTTTAAAACAGCTAAAACGGATACTTCAGGTGGCAAATAGACATGCACAGGATTCCATATTTGTATCATGCCAGCCAGAGGGGTTCACCTTGACAAATATTTTTATTGTTATAAACGAGAAGTTTGGGATCACGATGGTGTCTTTTATCAGCGACTAAACTGACTTTTTCAAAAACTTGGTAAATTCTGCGAACTTGTGCATCGTCTTGGCTAGCCCGTCCATATTTATCAATG
>LUTY01001568.1 GCA_001640045.1 Candidatus Thiomargarita nelsonii
CATTGCCGCCCAAAGGTTAAGCTCAAAAATATGAGCATGAAAAAGACGAACATCCAAATAAAGGACGAGATTAGTCGTCCCAAACAGCCCCGTTTTGGGCGTGAGGGTGGTGGTTGATTGACGACTTGAGAGACAGGGATATATTCGCCTGTTCTTGTTTCGATAATAGGGTGTTTCATAGGTAATAACCTCTTAGTAACAATGATGATCTAAATAACAATTTCTGCCAGCCTTCAGATGCTTGTATTTTAACTGACTCGCTTGGTATTGCGAATAAGCATCTTTCTTGACATTTGTAGAAAATCGCCTTTTATCTGAAGTCGAAAAAATTAAAGCCCTATATTCAATCATAAATTTTTTGAAATTCAGATGTTTCTCAGCCATATTGATAAGAAATTCTGCAAAGAGTTTAGCCGACTCTAGTTGTTTGCTCGAATTATTAACTTTTTCCGTTTTGAGTTCACATAAAAAAACAAACATTGTGTTTTCATAAGGATAGAAAATGGTATAGTCACACATACTGTTTAAAAAAGGAACTGTCTGATTGAAATATGGAAAAATATCCAATTCATCTGTATCAAATTGACAAAACAGTGCTTTTCCAACTTTTCTTATTTTTGTTGATGGATAAGCCGCATTTTTAGGTTCTTCTAAAATGGCGCTTCTTTGTTTAAAACGAGGCACTATGATCTCATCGAGCGCATTTAATAACTCTTTCATAATTTAATCAAACAAAGTAAAATAAACG
>LUTY01001569.1 GCA_001640045.1 Candidatus Thiomargarita nelsonii
AGTTGATGCAATAAAACCTTAATATGATTACAATTGGAATAACTGCTTATAGAGAGGGTACTTGGCTCCAAGAGTGTTGGAATAGTGTGCTTTCCCAAACTTTTAAAGATTGGGAAGCGATTCTTGTTCTTGATGGTGGGGCAGATGTAAAGACTAAAACAATTTTCGATTCTATAGCACATCCTCGTTTGAAAAAAATTCAAATGCCTGAGAACAAGGGTCCTTATCCCTGTCGTGAAGCTATATTTGAAGAAAGTACTTATGATGTCATTTTATATATTGATGCGGATGATTTTTTTGCGCCTGACGCGGCGGCTAAGGTCGTAGATTTATTTGCTGATCCCACAGTTGCTTATGCAGGTGTGGGTGCCGAATTATTTTGGGAAGATGGAACACGAAAATATATCCCTGGTCATCCTACAACAATTGAAAAACTTATAAGAAATTTTGAGTTTCCAGGGTATTTGGTTTTCCGTAAAAGCACATGGATAAACTTGGGGAAGTATGAGCCCATGTTAAAACGTGGAAAAGCTGATTTTGACTTTTGTCTTAAAATATTAGAAAAAAATCTGAAAGGAAAGTTTTTACAGGATGTTTTGATATACAAAAGAGAACGAAACCGGTCTGTCTGTAGGTCTTATAATCATAGAATGGGGCGTGTTCACGAAATAATTGTTTCTAATCATCCTCTCATTTTTAATGATGATTCTATTAGACGTTATTTCCTGAATTTGGGCTATATGACTTC
>LUTY01001577.1 GCA_001640045.1 Candidatus Thiomargarita nelsonii
CAGCTATTTATCAATGATAGGCTTTTACCAGTTGCCGTTGGATTATCTACACCAATTCAATAACAAGATTGAAGCGGTGACGTTAGAAATGATTAAAGATGCTTTTCAGCGGCGGTTGCACTTGGATAAGTTGGTGATTGTTACTGTGGGTGGAAAAACTTAGTATTTTGGTAGGAGTCCAAGATTTATCTTGGACGTCCAAGATAAATCTTGGACTCCTTTCATTGATTGACGGTTTTTAATTCGTTTATTTCTCAATTAGTTGTACTTATTATAAAAACAATGAAAAATTTCAATGAACACATCAATTTTATTTGGGCAGTCGCTGATTTACTCAGAGGAGACTACAAGCAAAGTGAATACGGCAAAGTGATATTACCCTTTACCGTCTTGCGGCGTTTGGATTGTGTCTTGGAAAAAACCAAAGAGGCGGTTTTAGCTCAGGTAAACAAGTTACCGGCAAAAATTGACGCGAAAATGAAAGAAATGTTGCTCAATAAAGCAGCAGGTGCCAATTTTCACAATGTTTCAAAGTTCACATTGCAAAGCTTGTTGAGCGAACCCGACAATATTAAAGAAAATTTAACACACTATATTCAAAGTTTTAATCAAGATGTCAATGAAGTCTTTATTGAGCACTTCGATTTTGAAAAACAGCTAGAAAAGTTAGATCGTGCTAATTTGCTTTATCTCGTTATGCAAAAATTCACGGCAATCAATTTGCACCCTGATAAAGTAACCAATATGGCAATGGGTTATATTTTTGAAGAGCTGATACGTCGATTTTCAGAACAAAGCAATGAAACCGCCGGAGAACATTTTACGCCGCGTGAAGTCATCCGTTTAATGGTTAATTTATTGTTTATAGAAGACAAGGAAATCTTAACCACTTCAAGTGCGATTCGTACCTTGTATGATCCCGCTTGTGGTACAGGCGGCATGTTAAGTGTCGCAGAAGATTATTTACATGAACTGAATAGCCATGCCCATTTAGAAGTTTACGGGCAAGAGTTAAACGGAGAATCTTATGCCATCTGTCAATCTGACATGATGCTTAAAGGAAAAAATCCAAAAAATATCAAATATGGCAATAGTTTTAGTCAAGATGGTTTGCCTCTTCAGAAGTTTAACTACATGTTATCTAATCCGCCGTTTGGGGTGGAATGGAAAAAGGTGGAAAAGTTCATCAAAAATGAAGCTAATACGCAAGGCTATTATGGCAGATTTGGTGCCGGCTTGCCGCGTGTGAGTTTGTTGTTTGTGCAGCACATGATCAGCAAAATGAGTGATGATGGTAGCCGTATTGCCGTGGTATTGAATGGCTCGCCTTTGTTTACTGGCGGGGCGGGTAGCGGTGAAAGTGAGATACGCCGTTGGATTATTGAAAATGATTGGCTTGAGGCGATTATCGCTTTGCCAAGCGATTTATTTTATAATACGGGCATTGCAACTTATATTTGGATAATGACGAATAAAAAGACGGCGCAGCGTGCGGGTAAGATTCAGTTGATTAATGCCAGTGAGTTTTATACTCCGATGCGTAAAAGTTTAGGCAAAAAGCGTCATGAAATTGCAGCAGAGCAGATTGAGCAAATAACAAAATTGTTTAGTGATTTTGCTGAAAATACGTCGAGTCAAATTTTTGATAATGCGGATTTTGGTTATCAGCGTGTGACGGTGGAACGCCCTTTGAGGTTAAATTTTTGCATGGAGCGTATTGATTTAGTCAAAGCAACTAAAGGGTTTAAAAAATTTTCAAAGGCGGAGCAAGAGGTGTTTTTGAAGGCGTTGGGGCAGATTGATAGTGGGAAAATTTTTAAAAATCGTGATCAGTTTGTTAAGGTGCTGAATAAAGCGTTAAAAGCTGAATCGTTGAAGTTATCGGCAGCTCAGTTAAAATGGGTGCTTGCTGCGTTGAGTGAGCCTGATGAGAGTGCTGATATTTGTAAGGATAAGAAGGGTAATCCTGAGCCTGATCCAGATTTACGGGATTATGAGAATGTGCCGTTAAAAGAGGATGTGCAGGTTTATTTTGAGCGAGAAGTGTTGCCTTATGTGCCCGAGGCTTGGATTGATCACAGTAAGACTAAGGTGGGTTATGAAATTCCGTTTAATCGGCATTTTTATGAGTATGTGCCACCGCGCTCATTGGCGGAGATTGATGCGGATTTGGATAGGGTGAGTGCGGAGATTATGGCGTTGTTGAAAGAGGTGCATGTATGAAGTATCGAGTTTATCCGGCTTATAAGGTGAGTGGGGTTGAGTGGTTGGGTGAGGTGCCGGAGCATTGGGATATACGAATGCTACGCTATGTGACTCACCTGGAATATGGTAACTCACTTGCCAACGAGAATCGAGTTAATGGAGAAATCCAAGTTTACGGATCAAATGGAGTTGTAGGTAAGCATAATGAACCTAACACTTTATCACCATCTATAATCGTTGGTAGAAAAGGCTCGTTTGGAAAAATTAATTATTCTTTAAAGCCAATATTTGCCATCGATACGACTTATTACATTGACAAAAGGCACACCAACGTAAAACTGAGATGGTTATATTATTCTCTGCAAGTATTAGAATTAGACAAGGTTTCACAAGATACTGGTGTACCTGGTTTATCACGCAAAGATGCCTACTCAAAATACATTTGTATTCCGCAATATGAAGAACAACAACAAATAGCCACTTTCTTAGACAAAGAAACCACCCAAATCGACACCCTAATTGAAAAGCAGCAAAAATTAATTGAGCTGCTAAAAGAAAAACGTCAAGCACTGATTTCACACGCTGTCACTAAAGGTTTAAATCCTAATGTGCCTTTGAAAGAGAGTGGGGTTGAGTGGTTGGGTCATGTGCCAGAGCATTGGAGTGTTGAAAAACTTAAATACACATCAGGCATTAACAAAAATACATTACGAGAAACGACAGAACCAACATATCATTTTAATTATGTAGATATTGGGAATGTGCAGGAATGCAAAGGAATAGTTCAAAAGGAATCCATGACTTTTCAAAATGCACCATCCCGTGCAAGAAGAATTGTAAAAAAAGGTGATGTTATTGTATCAACGGTTAGAACTTACCTTAAAGCAATTGCTCCAATAATAGATGATGATGACACGATTGTTTC
>LUTY01001571.1 GCA_001640045.1 Candidatus Thiomargarita nelsonii
TTTCCCATCAATAAAGGAGATAAAAAATGATTTGTTAAAACCTTTGCCGAAATGGTGTGATGACGTACCATTAAGAATCAAAACCAGAGCCGTCAAGGACGCGCACCAAACGTTCAAATTGGTTGAAGATGATCCGATGACAAGAGCCAAAACCATTAAGCTTGAGCCAACCTCAGCGCAAAAGCAGATATTCAAAAAATGGAACGATTGTAGCCGTTACGTGTTCAATCAAACCATTGATTACATTCGCTCTTGTGTCAACTTTTCACCCTCTTGGATGGAAATTAAGAAAGACTTGCTCAAACAGCTTCCCAAGTGGTGTGATGAGGTTCCTTTTCTAATCAAGGGGCAAGCAGTCAAAGAAGCACACCAAGCTTATTGGAAGGCTAAGGCTCATCCCAAGTTTAGAAGCCGGAAAAATCCAACGCAGTCTTGTTACATTCCAAAGAGTGCGATTAGGAATTCTGGGATTTATCCGCGTGTATCTGGCAAGAAATTACGCTACAGCGAAGCATTGCCAGAAGAGCCATTAGATGGCCGTTTGATTTACCAATATAATGAATGGTTTTTGTCCGTCCCACAAAAAATAGAAACCCGCGTGGCCGAGAACCAAGGGCGTGTGGTTGCAATCGACCCAGGGGTTCGGACATTCCAGACATTTTATTCAGAATTTCTCGCTGGACATATTGGTTATGATGATTTTGGGCGTATTGCTCGTCTTTGTTTCTATCTTGACGATTTAATTTCT
>LUTY01001572.1 GCA_001640045.1 Candidatus Thiomargarita nelsonii
AATATATACTAATGGTATTAACATGTAAATAATTATCAATATTTTTGTGTACTATATTGATCAGTTAGATTGAGCTTAAAATAGTCTTCATCAAATAATTTATCGGCGATATAGTCCTCCAGATAAGTTTTAGCCCAAACGAAGGGGCTTTAGCCCAAACCTCAGAGGTTTTAAAAACCTCTGAGGTTTAGATGCTGGACAAAACTTTTCTGGACAACTATATATATATCCTTGATTAGTTAAGCCAATTCAAAATCAATTTTCTTTTCATCCACATCAACCCGCACGACTTTCACACGCAATCGATCTGAAAGGCGATAGACTTTGCCACCAGATTCACCATATAAACGATGTCCAATCGGATCAAAATGATAATAATCCTCTGTTAAGGCAGTGACATGAACCAGTCCATCTACAAAAATGCCATCCAATTCCACAAACAAACCAAAAGCAGTTACCCCAGTGACAATGCCATCATATTCAACCCCGATTTTATCTTGCATATATTCACATTTGAGCCAACTCATCGCATCACGGGTGGCTTCATCAGCCCGACGCTCTGCCATCGCGCATTGTTCTCCTAACATTTCCATATCATTGTTTGTATAAGAAAATGTCTCTACAGCTTTGGCTTGTAAACAATGACGAATGGCGCGATGTACCAATAAATCAGGATAGCGACGTATCGGTGACGTAAAATGGGCATAGGCGGGATAGGCTAAGCCAAAATGGCCTTTATTTTGAGGC
>LUTY01001573.1 GCA_001640045.1 Candidatus Thiomargarita nelsonii
CCAGAGCATTTTCTTCTTCATTTTTGTAGAAATGTATGCCCTGATTCAAGTCGAAAATTCGGCTATGGTCGCATCCAAGCAGGTAAATTTGTTGAAACCCCATGTATAGGGCAATTTGCAATGCTACATGTGTTACAGAGTAAAGGGGTAAAATAAGACCGGTTAGATCTATGCCATGGGTAGCGATAGTCTTGTCGTCGTTTGCTTCAGCCGCATGAAAATAATGTACCTGTCTATCAACAAAAAATCCATGTCCTCCAGTCCTTTTCCGATCTCTGAGAGCAAAAAACATGACACTCTTTCCGGTCTTATTATCTAGTTCTTTCATCCAAGCGTGCCAAGCTTTTTCTGTAATAGGGTGATGATAGGGGGCGATGCAGTAGTAACGTGGCTTAAGAAGGGCAAAGTCTGGGTGGAGGAAAAAATTGCTGACCGCAATACAGTTCTCACCCTGCAACAACTTCAGATTTTGTTTTTTGATGGAAGGCCCCGTAGCAAGAATAAAGCAGCGTTCTCCGGCGTGGCGATTGTGTAGTACCCGGTTCCTTTGTAGAATAAGCCGCTCTTGTTGAGAAAGCCTACTACGCGCTAAATTTCTTAGGAACGCAAAATTCTTTAGAAATTTTCTAATACCAAGAGGTAACGTCCAGTAAGCTACTTGGTGGGCTATTGTTCGCAATTTTATCATTTCAGGTTTTCTCTCGGTTGATAATAGGGCAACCACAAGGGATTGCCCCTACAATGTTA
>LUTY01001574.1 GCA_001640045.1 Candidatus Thiomargarita nelsonii
ACCCTTGATCAACATAAGAATATGGACTTGTCGGTGCGCCGACCCTGAAATTCGAGATGTAGTATCATTTATCTGAAAAACTATTCAACTGGTTTGTTAGGAAAAACTTTACGCCCCGTAAACGTTGCCGAAATTAAGCCACTCCTTTCCCTCACTTACCAAAAGTTATTATGCCAAGTTATTACCATGAAAGACTTTATCGCTCCGCCGAATTGATGACAAAAATGCGTTCCTTTCCCATCACCTTATGTGGGGCGGGTGCTATCGGCAGCAATCTGGCAGACAATTTAGTACGTGCTGGCTTTGCTACGATCAAAGTCATTGACAATGATCGGGTTGAAGAGCGCAATTTATCGACCCAACCGTTTTATCGTGCCGACATCGGTGCCCATAAAGCGACGATTTTAGCCAATACTCTCTATCGCGCTTTGGGTGTGAATATTGAACCGAGTGTGACCAAATTGACAACACATAATGTCAAAAAATTACTCAAAGGGAGCCAATTGGTGATTGATGGTTTTGATAACAGCACTGCCCGTGCCGCTGTCAGCCAGTATTGTAATACTGCTAAAATACCTTGTTTGCACGTCGGATTAGCCAGCGATTATGCTGAAATTATTTGGAATGAGGAATATCGTGTGCCTTCTGCGGCTCAAGATGATGTTTGTGATTATCCGCTGGCTCGCAATTTAGTTTTATTAGCCGTTGCTGTTGCCAGTGAAATCGTCATCGCTTTTGTCAAAGACG
>LUTY01001575.1 GCA_001640045.1 Candidatus Thiomargarita nelsonii
TGGCGTAACGACGAGTGGAATGTGACGAATATGCCTTGTAGTTGGGATGGCGTTGACTGTAGTGGGGGACATGTATCAAAGCTCTCTCTGTATAACAACCAACTCACCGGCGAAATCCCAACGGAATTGGGTAATTTGACCAAATTGGAATCTCTCTCTCTGAATGACAACCAACTCACCGGCGAAATCCCAACGGAATTGGGTAATTTGAGCAATTTGAAATCGCTCTCATCATAGTAGTCACGCAGAAAGTGAATGACTTCCCAATGATTGTCAGTGAGTTCCATTTCATCTTGAGACGCCAATATTTTGGCTGCCTCTTCACTCCACTCACCCAGATTGGTCAAGTAGCCTTCTTCATCGAGTTCAATGCTTTTACCGTTGACTTCAATTGCCATTATGTATCATCCCCTTAGATAGTTTTAATGTGTGTAAAAAAGGTTTTGGTCGCCAGTCAGACTATAACCAAGCCTGTACCGTTTTATTTTCCGCAACCAGATCAACAAAGCCGGCATAATCCGTCGGTTTGATGCCATCAATGACATTTTCAGTTCGCATGCCGCGTGCCTCAAGATCGGGTACTAAAACATAAACATTGTAACTTTTTAAAGCCTCTCTGAGAAGCCTTTCAAAGCGCGTCCCTTTGAGTGCGCCATAAACGCCATCTTCAAACAACAAGATACTATGACCTTGGCGGGCGAAACGCAAACAATCTTCCAACGAATTTTTCTCAAACGGCGACTTAT
>LUTY01001576.1 GCA_001640045.1 Candidatus Thiomargarita nelsonii
ACAAGGTATTGAAAAAAGTAAAATTTATTTTGATAACGAGTCTGCTATATTTTTAGCTGGACAAGAGAGGGCGCTGAATGCTTTGGTTGAAGATGTGCAACAATTATTGGTACTCAGCCAGGCATTGCATCAATCTGTGCGCTTACAGATTATTGGAAATAATGATGGGCGTGGCTCGAAAATTTATAACCAGGGATTGGTTCAACAACGTGCACAAATGCTATTTGATTGGCTACACCGTCATGGGATAGAAAAAGATAAGTTGATGATAATTCCTCCACCAGTCATACGTTTTGGTGAAAACAAAGCTAATCCAAGTCAGAGAAAAGTGAATTTTCAGGTCATATTTGAGGAAGCTCCAAGATAAATCTTGGACTCCAAAATGTAGTTTTCGTTCAGGAGAATTTTGAGTGTTACAGAAAAAAATTTGTATGATTGGTGATTTTTGTGTGGGCAAAACCAGTTTGGTTTCTCGTTTTGTGCGTGAAACTTTTTCAGAAAAATATCTGACGACGGTGGGAGTCAAAATAGATAGTAAATTGGTGAAATTAGTTGACGGGCGTGAAATAAAACTGATTTTATGGGACATTGCCGGCAACAATACCCTGACTACCGCTACGATTTCTTATTTGCGTGGTGCTGCCGGTTTTTTGCTGGTTGTTGATGGTACTCGTCGCCCAACATGGGAGAGTGCATTAAATCTACATGAGCTTGTCGTCAAAGAATTGGGTGAAAAACCTTTTATT
>LUTY01001588.1 GCA_001640045.1 Candidatus Thiomargarita nelsonii
CCTGCCAACAGAAATTCGATAGCTTGGTTATGGCTTTTCAAATTTATTGCTGCCTCCACATACTCGCCAACACCTTTTTCCCATAGCAAACGGGTGGCTAAAAGGACTCGAAATACGCCTTGTCTCTTTTGAAAACTTGGTTGAAACCGCTCAGTATCAACGCCTGAACCACGAATTAGCCGAATGTCTTTAGGTAAGACTAAACCTGCATTAACAAATGCTTGGTAATCATCAGGATTTTGTAGAATTAAAAGACTTTTATCTCCTTGGAATGCGATACGGAGCAGACTGCTGACAATAGGACGGATCAAACGAGCTAGCCAGCCATTGCTGGTAAATATATGACCTAAGCCCGTGACGGCATTAACCCGTGGCTTGATACCCGCCATACGTGCCGCCAAAGAACCGTAAACCACATTTTTTATAGTAAAATGATGGACTAAATCGGGTTTTTCTTTGGCATAAAGTTTTATAAGGTGGCGCAATAGTTTGAATTCCTTCCAAGGATTCAAGCTTCGACGCTCCATGGGCACCGAAATCCAACGAAAGCCATTTTCTTCAAGCTTAGCGCCATAGCTCCCCGGTGGGGAGACTAAAATCACTTCTAAGCCCTTTTCTCTCATGTATTTCGCTAAGGGTAAGCGAAAGTTATAAAGATACCAATCCGTGTTGGCGAATAATAGAATTTTCATTATATTATAGGTGTGTGTAAATAGGCTTTCAAATATCTAACAAGAAGTGGCCCCGTTTTTGCTATCCAATTTTATTTTACCGTTTTCCGAACACCTTCGCAATGAATATCCATCATTTCATCCCTCAGTGTCATGCTGTACATCAAAATTTTGCCCCGGCTTCGCGTAAACAGTGATTAATTGAACATATGGGATAACTAACCAACTTGACTTCACACCTAAGTCAAAATAAGCATAAAGTTTATCTTTAATTATAGCCGACAAACACATAAATTTTTTTATATAAATCAATTTAATTCATCAATAAGAAGGATTGAACGCGCAATATTCAAAGAAATAAATTGGTAAAGCATTGAAAAAATGACCTGTTCACCTGAATACATTTCACTGATGTCATAAGGCTTTGAATCCCCATGTTGTAACAAAAGAAATCCGGTTGGTAAATATCGGCACCGCCTTTCATCGGTTCTACACCGAGTTTTGGGAAAAAAAATATTAAAACTTTTTTCTAGCTCAACGATAATATCGGTACTGGTTTTATAGTCTGATTTGTGATACATCCACCAACCCATAAGAGATTGAGGAATGGATGAGATGCCGTTTGCCCAATCCGTAGAAGATTTAAGGTAATATCAGTTAATGTCTCGGGCTTGGCAAAATTGTCTGAGAGATTGTGATAATAATGTTTCCAGATTTCAAAGAGTTCTTGAGTTGCCGTTATTTTTTAAGATATCCACAAACAAGCTTTTACCAAATAATAACTTTTTTGCTATCCAACTTGATTTGACCGTTTTCCGAACACCTTCGCAATGGGTAGGTGAATATCCATCATTTCATCCCTCAGTGTCATGCTGTACATCAAAATTTTGTCCCTGCTTCGCGTAAACAGTGATTAATTGAACCTTTGAGTGCTTCATGTCGTCACTCCTTATTTACTTTTAAAAGAATTTTTTTGAAATACCATAAAAATAACCTTTTTATGATTTTCTTGAGCGAATGAAGAGTAATACTTTTAAAAAATAAGCGATAGCAGCGTCGTTAGTTGCTTTTTTGATTTTAACTAAATTACCCGACAAAATCCCAAAAAGCTAAATATTTGCTTACAATCCGCTGAAGAATAATCACCACTTTTATGCGTATTAAGTTTATGATTTTAAATAATATGGAACCAAAACATGTTTTTACCTGATGTGTAATATGTAAATTATTTTTTTTAAAAAAAATGCGTAAAAATATCAAAAAAATCCTATTTCTTTAATAAATAGGATTTTTCCTCCTGCAATATTTTCATAGATTTCAAGTGCGTTCAGTAAGTACCGGACATAATGCTCAGCACTGGAAATTAATATTTTTTTCTCGGCACGGTTAATACGATCCCTTACAGTACCTTGTACTTCTAAATCAATTTGATTGATAAAACAAGATTTTCGGACGGGATTGCAAATCCTGTCCTGCATTGAATGGACTTTGTTCCAAAGTTCAAGAATTATTTTTGCTGAAATAAGTGACAATATAAACTTTCCCACGTTGTCACAATTTTATCTATACTATAGTTTGCACTAACATACTGCCGTCCTTCAATGCCTAACTTACGACGTTCTGCTATTGACATATTCATTACTGATAACATAGTTTTCGCTAATTCCTCAGCATTACCAGAATTAACCAAATAACCGGTTTTACCATCTACGACAACTTCCCTATTTCCTCCTACGTTTGTTGCAACAATTGGTAACTCACTTGCAGCAGCTTCTAGCAACACTATTGGCATACCTTCCGAGCTTGATGACATAACATAGGCATCCGCCATTTTCATCAAGTCAGGAATGTCTGCTCTTTTTCCGAGCCACTTTATATTTTTACAAAACAGTTCATCGCTTAACCTAATCATTTGATTCTTTAAAAATCCATCACCAACAACCATTAAGGTTGCTTCTGGTTTTTTATTCGCAACTTCTCTAAACGCTTTGATTAGTGTTGGATAATCTTTCGGCTCTTCAATACGTCCAACCGCAAGCCAAACAAATTGGTCTTTCAGATCATGCTTTTCTTTCAAAACATTATGTAAGTTAATATCTTGGTAAAAATTATTGACATTAATCCCGTTGGGAACGTAGTGAAAATTTTTTCTAGGCACCGCCTTTTTTCGCAAGTAATGTTCCATCGCGGTTTGACTGATGATAGTTGTATAATCACTCAACCAATTAGTTATCCGATATGCAAAGTATCTCCATTGACTATCGTGATAATGTTTATAGTCATTTCCTTCATATATATTGTGAATCGTTGAAATAAAAACGGGTACATGAGAAAAAATCCGCCCAATTCTTCCAAACAAATTAGCATGAAACAGGTGTGAATGTACTATGTCAGGATTCAAATTTTTAATAATTCTATGCCATTTGTAAAGTGCCCGCACGTCTGGCACTCCTCTAGGCATATC
>LUTY01001578.1 GCA_001640045.1 Candidatus Thiomargarita nelsonii
CGATGTGATTAATCCGACAGGCTGCTAGGACAAAATCACCAAAAAAGGGGGCTACCTTTTGTATCGTCATACAAATGGCCTTATATTGTCTTTCATGCTTCAGTTTAAGCTTATATAGAAAAGCCGCTAAGTTACTGGCATCGGTTCGAAAATACGCATGATCATGAATCGAGCCGATTTGTTTGACTTTTGCCGTTCTACTGGTATCGTGAAAGTGATAAACTTGCCAACTTTTGATTATCGGCATGACATGCTTTGCAATTCCATTATTGCTATTATAGAATTTTTCAAGGTTCGATTCATCGTGCCCAACGCCTAAACTTTTCACATAAGGTTTTTGGTCTCCTTATCTTTGATAAGTTAATGTTTAATCAGTAAAAATAAATCTATTTAAAGCGGTTGGCTCTAGCGTGAATCGATATCCATTAGCACCAAATTCTAATCTCGCTGCAATAGCATCGGTATGCTTTCTACCATAATGCAAAAAGGAATCTGCAAAACCATTTTTTGGAATAAAAACACTTAATTGTTTATTGACAATAGCGTTAAGTAATTCAAAAAAGGAGATGAGATTTGACTTTCCGGCACCATTGGCACCAATAAAGACATTCAAGTTATTTAACTCAATATCCATTTTTTTAATGGATTTATAACCCTTTAAAACCAGTCTTGATAGTAGCGGCATAGTTCTCAATTAAGTTGATTCAAAATCGGTTGATTAAAAATATTGGTTATTATCGGTAAT
>LUTY01001579.1 GCA_001640045.1 Candidatus Thiomargarita nelsonii
AGGATCAACCGACAATTGTGCGGCACTCCCCAGCCAGAGTTGTTCAAAATCCTTGGAAAATTCTTCAATTGCAACCTTATTAACAACGGGATCAGAAAGGCTGCTTACGGTGGACAACATTTCAACGCCAACCACTCGGATACCAAGTCGCCCTAGCGCTTGCCCGATTTCGCTGCCGATGATGCCAAGTCCAATGATGGCGATTGAATTGGGTAAGTTTTCGAGTTCAAAAAAGTCATCTGTGGTAATCACACCCAATTTGTGCCATTCTGGCGGCATAATAGGGCGTGAGCCGGTAGCAATCACAATTTTATTGGCATGAATTTGTTCGCCATTGACTTCCAAAACTTGGGGCTCAACAAATCGGGCGCGTCCCTTGATGTTTTTATCACCAATTTTGTTGACACCTTCCATGACACGGCCTACAAATCCGTCGCGCATACGACGTACATGTCTCATCACTTGTGCCCGATTAATTGTCAGGCTGCCCTCGATACCAAAATTATCAAAATGTTGTCTTCTGGAAAATTCTTTAGCAACTTCAATGAGTACCTTTGAAGGCATGCAACCGACTCTGGCACAAGTGGTGCCATAATGACCGGCATTGATGAGTACCACGTTTGAGGTTTTTTGCCTAACTTGACCGAATGTGTTTAAGCCAGCAGTGCCAGCACCGATAATCGCTACGTCTACTTTTTTGGACATGTTTTATCCTATTTAGGAGGCCAAGATTTATCTTGGACAC
>LUTY01001580.1 GCA_001640045.1 Candidatus Thiomargarita nelsonii
CCTTGAATCTGCCGTTGACACTCAATGAAATTCAAGAGAAATTGCTTATTCTGTCTGAAGCAGATATGATTGAACAAGGCGTAGCGGATATTGATTTTAGAGGTTTACAGGATGGTACGCTCAATTTGATTTTGCGAAACCGTTTTGAAAAAGAAATCAAGGAAAGCAAAAGCGGGCCAAACTTGAAAAAAGAGTTTAAGAAGAAAATTGAAGCCTTGAGCGCGAAAAAACAACAATTACAAGGGCAGCTTAATCGTCTGTCCGGCAAAATGGCGGAGTATTTGTTAGCCACCGCTTTTAGGAGCCGAAAACGGTTTGCGTTGTCCGATTTTTTCTTTGATGTGATTGATACGAGCCGCCTGAATCTGGTTGAGGTGAGAGAACGAGTTTTTGTTCAGCGTTCGGATGGTAAAAAGATGGAAATTGATGTGGTTGCTCAATCAAGTTGTGGGCGTGTGGTTTTGGTTGAAGTCAAGAAAACCCAGGCAAAAACGGGGCCTACAATTGTTGATGATTTTCAAGAGAAGGTAGAGGTTTATAAAACGCATTTTCCAGATCAGAAGATTTTGCCAGCCTTTTTATCATTAGGTGGGTTTACTGGGGACGCTCGGCAGAGATGTCAAGCGCATGGGATTGGATGGGCAGAGAAAATTCGGCATTATTAGTAATGATTGAGAGCAAATTATTAAAATATGGTCGGTATGCTTGATCATTTTCCGACTTATCGCACCAGTCGAGGCGAAAT
>LUTY01001581.1 GCA_001640045.1 Candidatus Thiomargarita nelsonii
TGGGGCGTGTTAAATCAGATTGACTTGCCTATATGGTTAAGCATGATTATTTCTATAGTGTTATTGGATGGCATGATTTATCTACAACATGTCATGTTTCATGCGCTCACGCTGTTGTGGCGTTTGCACCGCATGCATCATGCCGATCTCGATTATGATGTAACGACAGGCGCACGGTTTCATCCGATTGAAATGATCTTATCCCTGTTGATTAAATTCGCTGTGATTATGGTACTTGGACCACCAGCAGTAGCAGTATTGCTCTTTGAAGTGATACTGAATGGGATGGCTATGTTTAACCACAGTAATATCGCGTTGCCAGTGAAAATAGATCGATGGTTGCGCTACTTAATCGTCACGCCTGACATGCACCGCGTCCATCATTCAGTGATTAATTACGAGGCGGATAGTAATTTCGGCTTTAATTTATCACTCTGGGATAGATTATTTGGTACTTATCAGGCACAACCGATTGAGGGACATCAAGGCATGCAGATTGGACTTCATCAGTTTCGTGAGCCTAAATATTTGACATTGCCTTGGTTGTTGAGCTTGCCCTTTTTAGGTCAAGTCACTGATTACGTGATTAATCGTCATAAAGGTGATGGCTAATGCCCTTTTAGGGACTACCAAAAAATTAATATACCACATAAGGGCAACCACAAGGGATTGCCCCTACATGCGAATATTGTAGGGGCAATCCCACGCGCAAGCCCTTGGTATATTATTATTTGGGAGTTGCCTT
>LUTY01001582.1 GCA_001640045.1 Candidatus Thiomargarita nelsonii
TCACTATCGTAGTACAGTTTTAACTCAATCATATGTCGCTCATCACCATATTCGACCAGCAAATCACAACGACCATTGCCCACCGCCATTTCTCGCTCAATGCGTCCTTTGGCATTGACAATGCGATGGAGAAACGCCATCAGCAACAATTGGCGGCCCACTTCCCGAAAATCGTATTTTTCTAGCCACGCCTCTGAATGTCGCCGATAAAATTTCTGAAACGCCAACAGTAGCGCGTTCATGTCAAGTCGCCCCTCTTTGATATACCAAAGCGGATCGACGAGTTGATTAGGTAAGCCAATTTGAAAATCAAAGCTTAACACTCTAGGAATGATCTCTTGATAAATGGGATTAGCAAAGCGTATTGGAGGTGTTTTGGTAATCAGTCCGAGATCATAAGTATAAGAAATCGCATCATTCAGCCTATCAAACCCTAATAATTCACCATTAATGATAGCCTGAACTATTGCTTTAACAAAAGGCTCACGCAGTTTATCAATAAGACTGTCCAAATGTGTATCCCGACGTTGAATGAGCGCTTCTTTAGCTTGTGTTACATGTTCAAGGGTGATAGTTTTTCTATAATCATTGTGCAAGATTTCAGCCACGATTTGATTAGCGAGCGCATTAGTCAACCAAGGTTGTCCCGCCGTCAGGTGGTAAATCTTTTTTTTGACAAGCTCATCAAAAATTTGGCCCGTCGCTTTGGTATGTTCATCCAATAAAGTCGACACGTCTGAAAAA
>LUTY01001583.1 GCA_001640045.1 Candidatus Thiomargarita nelsonii
CCTTGATAAGAGTTTGAACTATTTAAAAGAAATGGGAGAAACGGCGTGGGCTATTGGCAATATTGAGGCTCATCCAGTAGATACCATTAAATTGCACGGAATTTAGGACATGGCAAAAAAATTACCCCTCGTCGCCCTGATTTCAGGGCGTGGCAGCAATTTAAAAGCGATTATTGACGCTCATGATCCTTTGGTTGAAATACGTGCGGTTATCAGTAACCGTCCGCAAGCCGGCGGATTAATGTATGCACAACAAGCCGGTATTCCTACAGAAGTGGTAGATCATACGCAATTTAAGTCTCGTATAGACTTTGATAGGACATTACAAACCCGCATCGACTCTTATCAACCCAAATTAGTTGTATTAGCCGGCTTTATGCGTATTTTAAGTCCTGAATTTGTCGCCCATTACCAAGGACGTTTGTTCAACATTCATCCTGCCCTTTTACCGGCTTTTAGAGGTTTAGATACACATAAACGCGCCTTGGCATCAGGAGTTAAGGA
Source organism: Candidatus Thiomargarita nelsonii (assembly GCA_001640045.1). GTDB lineage: Bacteria > Pseudomonadota > Gammaproteobacteria > Beggiatoales > Beggiatoaceae > Thiomargarita > Thiomargarita nelsonii_A. The sequence goes on from LUTY01001583.1 coordinate 505, forward strand.
ACATGGTGCCAGTGTGCATTTTGTCACTGCGGATTTAGATGCTGGACCCGTCATCATCCAAGCGCGTGTGCCCGTTTTAGCGGATGATGATGAAGAGAGTTTGGCAGCGCGGGTATTACGGGAAGAGCATCGCATTTATCCGCAAGCGATACATTGGTTTGCAGAAGATCGTCTACAATTGCAAGGTCAACACGTTCTCTTAGATGGACAAGCCATAACCAGATAATGTCACTTAATAAC
>LUTY01001584.1 GCA_001640045.1 Candidatus Thiomargarita nelsonii
CAAGCCGGCGAATATTTGCACGTATTGCACCGTATGGCGCCTCATCCCCTTTATGCTATTTTGACACGAGAGGGTTATGCGTGGTTGAGTCAACAAGGACGGGATGTGCCCGTTGAAATCTACATTTGGCGCAGTACCGATAGCCAAGCGGAGGCGGCGGCTCGCGCCGAGGCAGTATGATGAATGCCGCCCTTCTTTCCTTAGAACAGACACCGCCGTTATCGGTTCCATTCCGTTTTTTTCTGACGGCGCCCTTATTTGGGATTTTAGGCAGTTTGTTTTTGCTCTACGATGGTCCGCTGGTTTTCAATAACCGCTGGCATCCAGACAGTCTTGCAATGGTTCATCTGTTCACGCTAGGTTTTATTACTATGGTGATGTTTGGCGCAATGTTGCAATTATTGCCTGTACTCATGGTTTCTCCGGTACCGCGCCCGGTTTTAGTCAGCACAGTGCTTCATATTCTGCTCACCTTGGGTACTTTGAGTTTGGCGGTTGCCTTTGTCAGCGGACAAACATGGGTGATGCTTTGTGCTGTGGTATTGTTAGGATTGAGTTTTGTGCTTTTTATCAGTATCGTGGCATATTGTTTGATACGGATCAAAAGACAAAATGCTATTTTCACAGCTATGGGTTTGGCACTGAGCGCGTTGCTAGTGACAGCCGTCTTAGGGATTGGGCTGGCAATGGTTTTTGGCTTAGTTATCACATTGCCTTTGCCCCTTGTCTTAACTGATCTACATT
>LUTY01001585.1 GCA_001640045.1 Candidatus Thiomargarita nelsonii
TCGGTTTCCCAGCGTTTTTGGACTTCCGATTCAATGGTTTCGGGGATGTACTGTTGCATGAGTTTTTAAGTGTTGTTAAGTTTCGCCGGAGTCCAAGATTTATCTTGGACGTCCTCCTATTGTTTTTTGATTATAACAGAAATTTGTAGCCATTTATAACACGCTTTAACTCTGGTGCCAGATTGGCCTTTAAGCTGCTGTTAGTTGAGCGGTAAGAGCTAAAATTGGTTGACATTGGCGGTTTAAATAAAATATATTTTTAATTAAGCGCCACTTATGAGTTTGGGTGGCGTTGCGTAAATCCACCTCTAATAATGCGACTTTTTTTTAAACTGAGTATTTAGCCATGTATCTCATCACAAAACAGCAAATTTTATCCACTGTTCAAGGCTTGCCAGAAACCATTGAATTAAATGAACTTATAAGCTTATTGACCACAATGGATTTAAAAACAGCAACGACTTCACAACCAGAGGTTACGGAAACCTCGCTTTCAGAAGCCGCCAAAAAATATGCTGGTTCCTCTAATCCTAACGTGATCATGCAAATGCTTAAAGAAGGAATCTTTACGATTCCCTTACACACCTAAAAAATAACGCTGACCGAACTTATGAACAAATACCAAGACGTACCAATGTCAATAGCTGATGCAAGTTTAGTGCGCTTGAGGATGAGCCCAGAATGACCTAATTTTTGCCACAAGGCTTGGGTGATATGTGGCACAATAGGTGATAACATCAGCAC
>LUTY01001586.1 GCA_001640045.1 Candidatus Thiomargarita nelsonii
TTATCCCAATACACCCGGCATTTATCACAATGATCAGGTGACAGGCTGGCGGAAGGTTACCAAGGCTGTCCATGAAAAGGGCGGTCGTATTTTCTTGCAACTTTGGCATGTGGGGCGGATTTCTCATCCATCCCTGCAGCCTGAGCAGGCACTACCTGTCGCACCTTCCGCAATCAAGCCTGAAGGTGAAGCCTTCACCTATGAAGGTCTCCAAGCTTTTGTTACGCCGCGAGCTTTGGAAACAGAAGAGATGCCGGGTATTGTCGATCAGTATCGGCAAGGCGCGGCAAAAGCATTGGAGGCGGAGTTTGATGGCGTGGAGATCCACGCGGCGAACGGTTATCTTATCGACCAATTTCTTCGTGATGGGACTAACCATCGAAACGATCAATACGGCGGTTCATTGGAAAATCGTGCGCGTCTGCTATTGGAGGTTATTGAGGCTGTTACTGGAGTCTGGGATACAGAGCGCGTTGGTGTGCGCCTATCGCCGCTGAATCCTTTCAACAGCATGTATGACTCCGATCCCGAAACGCTATTCAGCTACGTGGTTAAACAGTTAAATCCGTTGCATCTGGCTTATCTGCATATCGTGGAAGGTGCTATTGGTGTCTCCGGTAATGCCGGTCCGACATTCAAGATGAGCAAATTGCGGGAACAGTATCGTGGCCTCTATATGGCCAACAGTGGCTACGACAAGGCGCGTGCCAATGAGGCTTTGCAAAACGGACACGCAGATTTTAT
>LUTY01001587.1 GCA_001640045.1 Candidatus Thiomargarita nelsonii
ACTTTAGAAATTGAATGGAAGCATCTCGATAAGGAAGGCAACACTTGCATTCTATGCTTAGATACAGGCGAAGAACTTAACCAACTAATTGGCAACCTTGCAAATGAATGTCGGTTATGTGGTTGGGATATAAAATTCAAGGAAACGAAGTTATCTGAAGTGGATGCTTAGTCGTCGTTTTAAACGTTACGGACGGGGTTGCATTAAAAAAACCGTCCAACACAATAACCCATCCAGCGCAATTCGTCCAAAATAAATTTTGGACTCCAATACCACGATTTTGGTTCGGGTTGCACAAAAAATCGGATTTCGAAAGTTGGCCCAAAAATAGGGTGAAAAATAAACCGCTTTCATTCCAGTCGCCTAAAAAGTTAAGTTGGATTCAGTAATTGCCGAAACCAATCACTAATCTCGGCAATGCTTTTTGGTTCAATCTGTTCACCTTGCGCCTGATGCAAGTTCTCTAAAGCCACATCCAAACAAAAACGGATAACGCTATCCTTGGGTAAGTCCTTTGGAATAATATGACCTTGATTCGCTAAAAAATAAAGGGATGACAGAAAAGCCGTCCGTTTAGTACCATCCATAAATGGGTGACTCTTTATTAAGGAGTGGAATAATGCTGCTGCTTTGTCAAAATCATTGGAATATAAATCTTCACCCATAAAGGTAGCGAAAGGACGTGCCACCGCCGCGTGTAACATTGTGCCATCACACAAACCTTGTAAACCACCGCTTTCTGC
>LUTY01001598.1 GCA_001640045.1 Candidatus Thiomargarita nelsonii
ACACACCATGATCACTTTAAGTGATTCAAAAAAATCACGCTCACTGTGATATTGGCTATGTAACGATAACTCGTTAAGCAAAAAATCCATTTTCAGAACTCCCAGCCAGCAAAATAAGCGGCATCCTTATCAAATTGATCAAAAAAATCTTTAGGCCAATCATCTAGGTTGCCATTGTCATCTATCAACGGTGAAATGATTTCTGACTTATCCTCTTGTCGTGGTTTGAAAAAATGAATAGCCACTTGTTGGGATGAAAGTTTTTTATCTTTCACGGCACGACGCACACCATTAAGAACATGATCACTATGCGTTTCTAAGATGACTTGAACACCTGATGCAGCTACCCGCGCTAAAAATAATCCCATCAATGCTTGTGCGGCGGGATGCAGATTGGCTTCGGGGTTTTCTACTAGCACCGCATTCCCCGGTTCAGCCCCAAGACAAGCAGCGATAATGGGTAAAACATGAGTTAAACCATAACCCACATTTTGAGGCCGATGATATTCACTGCCTTGACTCGTGCGAATACTCAAATTGATGAGGTTTGTATTTTTAATTGGTTCAACAACGAAGCCCGCTCCGGGGAAAAAATAATTTAAATAGGCTTCGGTTTGTCTTTGCAGCCCGGGTGGATTTTCGGAAATTTGCAGGGATTTCGTCACATTTTTATCGGCATAACTGAATAAATACCAAGGTGTGTACTCGCCTTGAGAACCGACGGTTTGGTATTTGCTTGGGCTGCTAACAAGATCATAAGTTTCTCGTGGCCCCAGTCGTTCTGCACCAAGATAAGTCAATTTAGATATTTGGTTTGATAAATGAGTAGCAACTTCTTGAGGAAATTCATCAAATGATGCCGCTGGCAACAGTCGGCGCACTGCTATCATTTTTTCTGAATAATCAATCTGATAGTTCTTTTCAACGGGAGTTATATAATCATTTAAAGTAATTTCTTTAAAAGGAATGGCATAAGCAGTACGATCTTCACTTAACATTCGCCAGATACATTGGTAATTGTCGGTTTCAATGCCTATAGTTATTTCTTTACGTCCATGTATTTTATCGATGACATCACTGGCAGTACCCAATGAAATGGTGCTACCATTCAACAATAAGCTCTTGCTCCATTCATCGTCTTTAGCCGTCTGATGTAATAATGCTAGTGCTTGCAAAACTGTGGACTTACCCGCAGAATTCCAACCACTCAATAAAGTAAGAGGTGCTAGAGGTAAAGATAATTTTTCAAAACATTTAAAATATTCTAAGTAAAGGCGATTCAACATTATTTCATGGCCTCCGTAATAGCTTTGTTGGCCTCTTCAAATTTATTGAGCATATTTCGTTTGCTATTAGTTGCGCCTGATATGGCTTTAAAAAACTTGTCATTAGCCATTAAAATATAAAATGCTTGACGAATTTTATCGATTTTGTCGAGAACTTGTTGTTCTGAATACCGTGCCAAATAAACTGAAAAAACATCGAAAATGGCAACATTAAATGGATTGCGTCTGTCTTTCGCTGATTTATGTTTACGAAAAGTATGTTCTCCAAAAACACAATAGTTATTTTTCATACTACTTTGAAAGCGATTGGCTAATTCAGTCAATTCGGCCTCATTCATTTTTTGGTTCATATATTTTAGGGAGTCAGCCAAAAATTTATCCATACTATCGTTATTTGGATATTTTTCTACCCCCAATAAATAAAAACCACAAAAACGATTAATAATATCGCGATCACGCATTTCTTTTTTATATGAAGGCTTTAAATTAACAATTTTAAGAAAATAATCTTGTTGTGCTTGTTCTTTAAGCCATTTGGTAGCTGGACCACTATATAAAGCATGACGCATTTGTTGACGGGTTAATGGGACACCACTATTTACCCGCTCAAAAATATCCAAACGCGCTTCTTCGGGCACTTTATTATCAATTGAATATAAAGTTAATTGAGTATCTTCCAGCCGATTTTGCAACTTAGGTGATAAATCTTCAAATTTTTTATTGTTTAATAAATTTTCTGATGCCAGTCCTTGTAGAGCAAATTCATTATAGATATAGCGCAAAAATGTGGTTAAACGTTGTTGTCCATCCACGACAATTATTTTGCCATCGGGTTCTTCGGCGAGATAAAAAACGGGCAAAGGAATACGCATGAGACAAGATTCAATCAGTCTACTTTGTTGGTTTTCTGTCCAAATATAGTCAGGGGCAAGTTGGAATCTACCTTGCTTGATTCGCCTAACAATTTCAAAAACAGTTCTGGTTTCGGAACGAATAAGTACATTATCAATAGGGTAAGTTCCTAAATCATCAGTGGACGTTTTATCTATTCCTTCAATCGTGATATTTTCTTCTTCGGACATAGTAAGTTCATCAAATTATAGTGACTAATTTGGATAAATCAATATCAGTCTGGGTAATCAAACCGGGCAATCGCATTAAATTAATCAGACCAATTAATCCGCAATGGTGTTAATCGCACGTCATTATTTTGTCCCGTCTTCCCATTCAAAGTCAGTACGGAATTCTTGGATTAGTCTAAAAATGTCGTCCTGAGAAACGAGAACAGCACCCTCACTATTTCGAGACATCCTCTGTCATTACAGAGGCAAATTGCCTTGCTATTTCTGCATAACTTTCTTCTTGTTCATCTGTCAACAAACTAGAATTTTGATCGACTGCATTCTGAAGAAAATTTTGAAGATTTGTACGGAATCGTTTTAAGTGCTGTGGAGACAATGAAAACCCTTCAGGCAGTTTAATTTTCAGCCCATCTAATGAAAGATACTGCAGTTTGGTTTGTTCTAATGTTTCCATAATTGCTAGATAATCAGGTTCATATGACAGTGTTTCGGGAAATCCGCTCCGCTCCATTCCCGAAACAACTGAAAATAACCTTTAATTCAATGGCATTGATACATACATCCTTGCCACCTCATTTATCTCAGATAGAATGAGTTCCTCATCTTTATCCGTCTCTTCTTTTAAGGTGTAATAAATTGTCATGGATTGTTCTGGCAAGGGGACTTCCTCCATATGGCTCTTTATAATCCGATTGTCCGGATCAAGTCCAATGATTAATTGATCTGTCCCAAGTTCCATACCGACAAGGAATGATTTCAGTCCTTG
>LUTY01001589.1 GCA_001640045.1 Candidatus Thiomargarita nelsonii
TGCCATCGTACTGCCCCTTTTTCTGAGCATCCATTTATTTTTTTATTTTTTTTATGAGTCATTATGGATTGCAACCTTGATGATTTGGTGGCTAAAGCCTTTTTTAGATCGTATTCTCTTACATTTTTTCAGTCAGGCGCTATTTGGTGAACAACCCAGCATTTGGCAAACTTTAAAAGCCTTGCCCAGTTTGTTTAAAACACGCCTGTTGTTAGCACTGAGCTTAGGGCGCTTTGATTTTGCCCGTTCATTTAATTTACCAGTCTGGCAATTAGAAGGGGGCAAAGGGGCTTCCGAACGTATCACATTGCTGCAAAAAAATAACACTCGTAAGCAAGCCGTTTGGCTCACTATCGTGTGTATGCATTTTGAGGGGATAATATTTTTATCATTATTTGGGTTAGTCTACTTTATGATGCCACTCAGTTATAGTGCTGACTTTTCTGCTTTTTATGAAGAGGGCTTGTGGCTAGAAGTCCTGAACATGATTTTTTATTTTTTAGTCTTAAGCATCGTGGAGCCTTTGTATGTGGCAGGGGGATTTGCCCTCTATCTCAACCGCCGCACCCACCTTGAAGCTTGGGATATTTATTTAGCCTTTCGCCGTATTGCCGCTCATTTGAGCGTTCCAAATGAAAAATGAAAAGTTATATTTCACTCTTAATGGTTTATCTTAGCATCAGTTCTACTGTGTTAGCTCAAGAAACTGTTGATCCCAAAATGGCAAAACAGTATATCGCTGA
>LUTY01001590.1 GCA_001640045.1 Candidatus Thiomargarita nelsonii
TATGATTGACCCATCAAGGCATGCAATTTTTCCACATCGAAATCCAGTTGATCTGGAAAACGCGGCTCTTTGGCACTTAATATCTGATCAAGTTTCTGCCTATCTGTCTCGTTTGCAGGGCGAGCATTCCCCGCATAGTTTTCCAGCAGCGCGGCCCCCTCTGGGGAACCTACCGCCACCATATAGGCATCACCCAAGTCGGTGAAGTGTAGATCATAACCTTCACTCGCAGTGTGTGCCCCCATGCTTTTACAAAAAGCTTTTGTATCACAGGGCTGCAAACACTCAATACCCACTAACAAAGTTTGATCTCGCCGTTTGAGGTAATGGGCATCAGGATAACCCTGAGTAAAACTCTTATCTAACACGCGCATCGCATGTATATCGCATGTATGGATACCTAAAACCACCGTCGGTTCAGCTTCAACGACCATTTTCACAGATGCGTTGTCAGCACGGTTGAAAGTCATCATACATTCTTTTGGCGGCTGTAAATATTTTTTAGGCGGTAGGATTGAAGTTGTGTAGTCCAGTCTGAGATTGGTCGGATCGTCAATTTGACCAAATACAAACTGGCTACCCTTAGCTAGGGGGCCAACCACACGATAATCGGGTATCATGTTAGCAACAAAGTTGACCATCTCTTGTTTGTCAATTATCCATATGCTCATTTTATTCTCCTGGCATTGCAACAGGCTGAATGCGTGAATCTTACCACCTATCAGTTTGGTAAAAATTCAATA
>LUTY01001591.1 GCA_001640045.1 Candidatus Thiomargarita nelsonii
ACTTTTGCCAAAAATGAGCTTGGTTTTGATGTACCGAATAATGGGATAGTCAAACGTCAGGGGGACAGTGAATATCATTATATCGTTAAGCGTTTTGATAGATACAAAGGCTATAAATTTTCCTACCATGAATTTGCCACACTGATGGGGCTCGACAGTGAAACCAAATATCAAAGCACTTCAGAGAAGATGTTTAAACGAATCAAAAAATATTTAACGCTGCCCAAGGAGCGTTTGACGCTTCTCAAATATTATTTTTATTCAATGCTTATTGTGCATGAAGATATGCACACGAAAAATCTATCAGTGGGCACTGAGGGAAAAACCATCACAATGTCACCGCTTTATGACATTGCCACGACTGCGATTTATCAAAATACATTAGGATATGAAACCCATCTGCCGATTAATGGCAAACGAAGTAATATCCGCCGCAAAGATTTTTATGTTCTGGTAGATATAATGGATATAAACCGACAAATTTTCGATCAAGCCGCCTCATTCATATTGTTTAATTACACCCATAAGCTCCCAGAATACTTTGATAAACTGGAACAAGAGGCGAAAATTTATAAAAAGACTCGATCTAATTTATCTGGCAAAAAACCACGACTGATAAAAGCGTTATCCTTAGCTGAAACCCTGACTCAATACCATCAAACCCGGATAAAACAACTTGAAAAAAATGGCTGGTATGCCCAGCTTGGGGTTAACTGATACTGTTGTTGGAGTCCAAAGCTAAA
>LUTY01001592.1 GCA_001640045.1 Candidatus Thiomargarita nelsonii
TGCGATGGTATCGATATTGACTCACATTCCGGTTTGCTCGGATGTTGCAATGACTGGTGAAATTACATTACGTGGTGAAGTCCTCCCGATTGGGGGCTTGAAAGAGAAATTGTTGGCTGCCCTCAGAGGTGGCATACGTATGGTGTTAATTCCCTCAGAAAATAAAAAGGATTTGCAGGAAATCCCAGAGAATATCAAGAACAACTTAACTATCAAACCCGTCAGATGGATAGAAGAAGTCCTTGAGCTTGCTCTGCAACGAATGCCATCGCCACTAGAAGATGAAGTCATGCTAAAACCGGGTATTGATAGTCGTGCTGCGGTGGAAAGCAAGCAACGCATACAAACTCATTAATGTGTTACAATCACAAACTATGTGTTGTCACGTAGGCGACATGCTTTGTATAATGATGTTATGTAAAGTTCATGGTCAAAAAAATTAACGGAGTTAATTGGTGTATTACTATCCACATTAAACGGGGGAAAAATGAATAAGTCTGAATTAATTCAAGATGTTGCTGAAAACTCTGCGATTTCCAAGGCCATTGCGGCAAAGGCCGTTGATGGGGTAATAGAAAGTATCAAAAATGCACTGGCAGACGGTGACACAGTCACTTTAATAGGATTTGGGACTTTTTCGGTACGTGAGCGTGCGGCAAGAAAAGGACGTAATCCACGCACGGGAGAGCCCCTAGATATAAAGGCTGCCAACGTACCAGTATTTAAAGCTGGTAAATCGCTC
>LUTY01001593.1 GCA_001640045.1 Candidatus Thiomargarita nelsonii
TCAGGACGAAAATGTTGGACATAAGTACACAACTTATCGAAACCATGAGTCCATTGGGCCTTCCTTGGGTTCCGTGTATTTTGGTAAGGGTTCGTAACCGTAATCCTCCAAAATGGTGGAAAAAATCTCGAATTTTCCCGTCGGTGTGTCAAAACCGGGTTTGCCATCCGGGCGACAACTGCCTTTTTCCCATTTTTTGTATTCCATCATTGGGGTTGATATCTTTACCCAGCCACCAGCCTCTCGCACTTGTTCCAGCGTAAAATTTGAGTCTTCTAAAACATGCTTAAGAACGGCTTCTTCCGTTTGGGGGTAAAGGTGGCCATATCCGAGTCGTTCCGCTAGATTCGCCATGATGATATAATCATTACGTGCCTCGCCCACCGGTTCGATCATTTTTTCGCGGAGTCGAAAGATGGGGCCATAGCTCATGTAAGAGTCGATCTCGAACATTGTTGTAGCGGGCAGAACGATATCGGCATATTTGGCATCGGCTGTCAACTGGCGATCAATACTGACTATAAAATCCAGTTTAGCCAGTGCCTCTTCCCAACGCTGACTTTCTGGCCATGAAGTCAATAGAGAAGCCCCATGAATGATTAGAGCTTTGATTGGGTAGGGTTCTCCCTTGAGTACAGAATCGATTAAGCCGATGGCATGGGATTCTTCACGGTAGTGAGTATAAAGCGGAAAACGGTCGCGAGCAATGGCGCGATCAACATTAGGGTTTTCAATATTGCCG
>LUTY01001594.1 GCA_001640045.1 Candidatus Thiomargarita nelsonii
ACTACACATAAATAGCCTTCCAACTTGTGGCTGGAGGGCATTGTTGTCTTCCAGAGGCGTATTTCCCGTGCGGGTAAAAAAAAACCCTGGCTGACAGCTGTTAGTCAGGGTTTTTTTGTGCCTGGGATTTGGAGAGGAAAATTATTATGCCAGTTAAAATGGTTTTAAATAAAGGCAAGGTGCCAGTGAAGATTTACACTAAAAAGGTGGAATCCAGTGCCCTTGATCAGTTAAAGAATATCGCTCAATTACCTTTTGTCCATAGTCATGTCGCCGCCATGCCCGATGTGCATACTGGTATCGGCGCAACTGTTGGGGCTGTTATTCCAACTAAGGGGGCGATTATTCCGGCAGCGGTGGGCGTTGATATTGGGTGTGGTATGACTGCAACACGTCTATCCATCAATGCCAGTCAGTTGCCTGATAATCTTAAAGCCGTTCGCCGAGCGATTGAAGAGGCTATACCCGTCGGCTTTGCCAAGCATAAGTCAATACGGGCTAAAAATTCAACGATTATAGCTCTCGATAAAGTGCTCGACAAACAGATTATCGGTAAACATCCTGCTATCGCTAAAATGCTGAAAAAAACGTATCAAACTTGGACACAGCAATTAGGTACCTTGGGCGGTGGCAATCATTTTATTGAGCTATGTCTTGATGAAAACCAAGATGTTTGGATCATGTTGCATTCCGGCAGTCGAGGGATTGGTAATGTGATTGGGCGTTATTTTATAAACTTAGC
>LUTY01001595.1 GCA_001640045.1 Candidatus Thiomargarita nelsonii
GTTTATACCTCCTCAAAAGTCATGGTTATAAAAAGTTTTTATGCTTGTTTGAAAGCTCACCAACTTGTCCCTGTTCTAGCACTAAACACAAAGCACGCGCATGATCATCCACATATAACCAATCACGCACATTTTCTCCTTTGCCATAAACAGGCAACGGTTCACCTGCTAAGGCATTGATAATCATTAAGGGAAGGAGTTTTTCTGGAAATTGATAAGGACCGTAATTATTGGAACAATTGGTTGTGACGACGGGCAAATTGTAAGTGTGATGCCAAGCACGCACCAGATGATCGGAGGCGGCTTTACTGGCTGAATAGGGAGAATTGGGTTGATAAGGGGTTGTTTCTGCGAAAAGTCCCGTATTGCCTAAACTACCATACACTTCATCCGTCGACACATGATGAAATCGAAACCGTGCTTGTGCAGCGCTATCCAGCGATTGCCAATAACTGCGTACCGTTTCAAGCAAGGTATAAGTACCGACAATATTAGTATTAATAAATTCAGCGGGACCATCTATGGAGCGATCCACATGCGATTCTGCGGCTAAGTGCATAACGGCATCGGGCTGAAATTGGCTAAATACCTGTTGTAATGCTGGCGCATCACAAATATCAACCTCAGCGAAATGGTAACGGGGATTGTTTGAGACTGGGGATAATGAATCGAGGTTGCCGGCGTATGTGAGTTTATCAATATTTAAAATAGTTGTCTCAGATTCATTAATGAGATAACGAAT
>LUTY01001596.1 GCA_001640045.1 Candidatus Thiomargarita nelsonii
GCCATTTTGATAGGCTTTGGTGATTTCATTAGGTGTCAAAGTAAAATGATCCTTGATAATGGGGATCGCTTTTTTGAGCGCCTCTGAAGCCACTTCTACCACAACGGGGCTGTCCAATAAGGTGCCGAGTAAGGTTTGTGTTAGTGTTGATGGAGACATAATGTATTTTTATAACTACAAGGATTATTTATAATAAAGGATAACTCATGTTACGCAGATTGAGTATAAATAAACCCAATCAATGCCATTAAGTCAAGGAGAATTGTAGGGTGGATCGCATCGCGTAATCCACCCTACATGAGAGTGGTTTTTCCGGCACGATATGGCATTGATTCAACGATCCCAGTGCCTTAGAGTTGAATATTATCCATAATGTCATCAAGTTCATCTAAGCTGAGATCAGTATAACTCAGATCACTCGGTGTGAGTTCCTGATCATCTTTTTGTTGGCAATGTGAAATAATTAAGCCAATTTCTTCCCTATAAGATTCTAGGAATTTCTCAATTGATTGAGGCTGATATCTATAAGGACTAAAGCTCACCGAAATCTTGAACTGATTGGCAACAATTATCCCACTAATAGATAGATCATGGGTTAATTCAGATAGAGGACTGATATTCTCACCAGTGGATTCATCTGCAAGACTGAAGAGGCTGTGAGGGATATCCTGATCAAATTGTCCCAAATAATTAAAAGAAATTTGGGGCTTATTTTGAAATGTAAAGCCAACCTCCCTATTAG
>LUTY01001597.1 GCA_001640045.1 Candidatus Thiomargarita nelsonii
GTGGTGTTAGTCGTTGTTTCCAAATCATTTAAAGAACTCCTTTAATTAGGATTGCCAAAAGTTGATTGATGACTATGTTACTGTCATCCAAACTAAGTGTAATCAATACCCCTTTCCATGATTCCGCAGGAAAAGGTTTTTAGTCTGACGGACGATTTCATGTGCCGCCATCTAGGCCAAAGTTTAGCTGAGTGATTTTTGGCTTCATCCGCAGAAAAAATAATTAATAGCTTTTTAAAGAAAAAATTTTAGGGGTTATCAAAAACGACAAGCCCGTCTTTCTCAATCGCAAACCAGTCTATCCTAAGCGCTGGCTATTTTTTCCGCCGCTTTTATATTTACACTCTGAATTTGATAAAAACGGACAGGCGATGGGTGCCATCGAGCCCAAAGCGTCATCCGCAGAAAAAATAATAAACAAAAGAGCCATGTATGCACTGGGTTGGATTTTTTACCTTTGCTCTGCAAAGCGTGTTAAACAATTGTTGGGCGACAATCCTGACAAAGGGGGACATTACATCACCGTCTGGGCACCCCGTCAAACCGGCAAAACTTGGATAATGCGAGAAGTTTTTTTGCGACTCCAGCATCTTGAGCCGTTTGATGTGGTCGCCCTAAGTTTGCAACACCTGAGCATGACCACCGATATAAACCGTGTTGCCCAATTGATCGCACGGGATTTAATGTTTAACGCTTTGGCGCGGGAATTATTCCAGTATGTGGGTAAATTGTACGCACCCT
>LUTY01001608.1 GCA_001640045.1 Candidatus Thiomargarita nelsonii
CCACTGGATTGAAAATGGCAAACTCCTCCTTGAACTCAAAGTAGCTCCTAAAATTCTGCCTATTCATAAAGCCCAAACCATTTCCTATCTCAAACTAACCAATGCCGACTTAGCTATTATTACCAATTTTGGAACCACATCCCTACAAGACCAACGTTTACCCAACTTTATACGAGAGCAAACGGTTAAAGAAGTTGACTTTCAATGGGAACCGCCACCACTGGCAAAAAAACTTTTATACTCGGAACTCACCAACAGTATCCTTGAAGCCTTGCACCGAGTTCATTTTACATTAGGCCCGGCCTTTATTCACCGCGTTTATCGGCAAGCCTCGATGATCGAATTACAATATCAAAATATAGGTTATGAGTATCTCATAAAACTTCCAATTTACTATAATAATCATTATCTTGGTGAACAAGATGCTCAAATGATTAAGGTTGAGAATAAGGTGTTGTTGAGCGTTTTTGCTGCAGCAGCAATTAATAAATTGATGGTAAAAGTGATGAAAGCACGGATGAAGCATTTGAGGATGAAGGTGGGATTGTTGGCAAATTTTCATGGGGAACAATTGGAGGTGGAGAGGATGTAGTGCAGGAAAATCTCCAGACTATTCTCTAGTACAACGGATTTGGGGAATAAACGGATTGAGTCGTACCGGTTTTAAAAATGTCTGCAAAGAGTCTTTAACAATCCGTTTATACCCCAAATCCGTTGTACTAAGGTAGTACTATGCAAAGAGTCTTTAACAATCCGTTTATTCCCCAAATCCGTTGTACTAAAGCCCAAATCCGTTGTACTAAAGCCCCAAATCCGTTGTTATACCAATAACGCCCGTAATTTCTCACGCACCGCCGTTTCACCAAAATGCTGTTCTATATATTCCCTACCTTGGCGAGAGAGTTTTTCCCATAACACCGAATCACTGTACAAACGACATACCGCATCCGCAAAATCATCTGGATTATCCGCAATCAAAGCCATTTCTTCCCCTACCAATCCCATGCCCTCGGCACCAATACTGGTGCTGACAACCGGCAAGCCTAAAGACAATGCCTGACCCAATTTGCCCTTCATACCCGCACCATAGCGTAAATAAGACACAAAAACGCGCCGCTTAGCAAATTCAGGCTCAACCTCATCCACCCAGCCCACCACCTTAATAGTATCACTTGCCAAAGCTTTCATTTTATCTTTCATATAACTACCAATCAGATACAAACAAACATCAGGCAAACGGGCATGGACTTTCGGCAACACCTTTTCAACAAAATAATAGACAGCATCATCATTAGGATGGTGATTATAATTACCGATAAAAACTAAACCATCTCGCTGCTCAAAACCGGTTTCTGGCAGCGGATGTTGCTGATGAATATTTGGAATCACCAAATAATCTAAATGGGGCAATTCTTCTTGTAAATGATGAGCATCATCTACCGTCACAGTAATCACCCTATCAGCTAACAAACAATTAGATAATTCTTTGCGCTTAGTCGCTTGCGCGGAGGCTGCCAGTTTTGGATTATTTTCGATCTCCGCTTGACGCTGTTCACGGATATAATGAATATCCACCGTATCATAAAAAATAACCGTCTGAGGCGACAAAAAACGCACAAACGGTATATAACGATGCCCGTTTTCCATCCGACAAATAAACGCAAAGTCAAATTGCCGCAGCGCCATGGCATCTGCCAGACTGTATTTACCATAAAAAACTTCAATACCCAAAGCCTCAAGGGCATGACGATATTTAAATTGACCATCCAAATTATCTGGAAAAAAAGTGATTCGATAGCCTAAAGAAACCCATACTTTCAACAAAGTATAAATACGCAAAGAGCCAGAATCTTCATCATACATCGGCAGAGTCGCATCAATCACCAACACGGTAGGTTGCGGTGCTGATATAAAGGTGGGATGCCACCGCTTATAAAAATAACAACTATCAAGTGCCAGCGCCGTCAACTCAGGAAAAGCCTGATCATGCTCATAACAAACGGCTGCGTCATAAATCGCCTCATATTGCTGATCTTTCAATTGCCAAATAAGTTCAGTCAATTGATACTGTGGCGTGTGATAAGCACTCATTTCGCTAATATCGAGCTGAGACAAAGCAATCATTTTAATAATCACCAACTGACTGCTCGTCGCCTCGACAGTGCGCCGATAACCATAAGCAGGATGATCAGCAGGCGCACCTGCCAAACCAGTATCGCGCTCTAAAGAAGCATATCCCGCCCGAATTGTGCCATTGCTATATTTTTCCATCGGCACCACCAAACCAGCCTTGGGATTAGCGACAAAAATCTCCATCGCACGTTCAACAATATCCGGCAGCGGCAGCGCGTCTAATTCACAACACCACAGATATTGCGCTTGTTCTTGGCTTTTTCCCCACTCAAGCACACCCCTTAAATCAAGCTGATCTTGTAGACTTGTCAATTCGTGTTGTTGACAATACTGCTCAAGTGTACCACTCAATGGTCCACACACCACCACTTGTCCGCAACTATCCACCTGTGCCAGCGCATGAGCCAATCGCGCTAAAAATAGATGCAAATTCAGCACAGGCGTTGATTCACTCAAGCCAGATAACATAAAAAGATGAGGAGCGGATTGGGTACGCAAGCGTGCCGAAACCGGAAACGCCAATAAATCTTGTTGTAGCCGATGGGGCAAACTTTGAGGTGAGTGCAATTCCAGCGATGCCTTATAAATTTGATTATTAAAATGATTCCTAAAAAGTTGATGATGCTTGTGTGGTTATTTATGGCGTTGCGGGAAAAGAAAATACCAAATAAGGCGATAAATCGCCTCCTTTGATCCGGTTTCTTTTTATTTCCGATAATGTCTAATGTGGTTTATTTCAACTTTGGCTCAAACATTTTTCCATACGAAGCCAGATTAGCATTGTAAAATAAATCGCCCTTCTCTAATAAAGGTTGCCACCTTTGTAAAAATAAAGCACTGTCAACCGGATGTGGATCATCCTTTTGATAACCACGACTTGCAGACTCATGATGTATGAGGCGAGCATAGGGAGTAAACAGACAACGGTAGCCTTTCTCCCTGATTTTTAAACATAAATCGGTATCCCCAAATCCAACCTGCAGTTGTTCGTCAAAACCAT
>LUTY01001600.1 GCA_001640045.1 Candidatus Thiomargarita nelsonii
CATAGCGAATTTGAGCAACGTGTCTTGAGTTTCTTCTTGTAAAGCACCGTTCTCGTATTTGCTAAGGCTTGGCTCGATCCAGCCAAGCAAGGCGCTGAGTTCAGATTGAGTTAATCCGTATTGTGTACGCCAGTTGCGAATTTCTTCTGGTTGTAACATGCCATGACGGCGGCGATATTCACGATAAGCTTCATCTAAGGCATCATGTCCAAGACTGCTGGTAAATGCGTGTCCACAGTTTGGGCATTGATAAAATTCTTTGGTGGCGGAAATGGGTTCTCCACGCACTGTGATTGTCACTGGTTCTCTCTTTGGCTGTAACTCTTCTTCGTAGTCACAATTAAAACAAAATTCTGGCATAAATCACCTCTTTTTGTTAAGCATAAGGATAAAATAAGGGGTGTGTAGGCTCATGAAAAGAGATACACTCAGCACGTTTTCTTTTCTTTTTCTTGGTAATCGTTAATTTAATATAAACATTTTTGCCATCAATATTTTGTCCAAAACACCAAGCGTCAGAATGACCTTCTTCAGGTATCGGGCCTTCGCAATAATCCTTTGCGGTCAAATTGAGTAAAATATCTTTGGTAACAACTGATTCAGTCAAATCAAGCATGGTCATCATACTCAGATTTTCTGGTCGTTGCCAAAATCTTACGCCATTGACTTTAGCAAGAGTTTGAAATTTAAACAAAAAATTTTCTATTTGATTTGATGTAGTAATGAGGTTCATCGTTTGT
>LUTY01001601.1 GCA_001640045.1 Candidatus Thiomargarita nelsonii
ATGAGTTAACAAAATTTCGCTATGATGTGATTCTTCAGGTGGGAAACGAAATTGCTCCTACCCAAGAGGTTTCGTGGCTAGATTGGCAAACGCAAAAACTCACATTACCAGATATTCACAACTTACTGGTAAAAACTAAACCAGAGATTTTTGCCCTACGAAGTGTATCCAATGCGCGTCTCCAAGCAGAAAACAATATTCTAGAAAGGCTTGCAGATAGTGCTACTAATAAAGTTGAGACTGTGGGCAATCTGCTGGAGGAACTGTCTAAACTTCATTCAAATGGGATAGACCCTGAAGACTTGTGGAGCTTAAGCCATGAACTTCCTTATTCGATCCACATTAATTGGTCAAATTCCAGTGTGGATGGTTATTATGACATGGTAGCGTACAGAAATCTGACAGATGAGTTCAAACCAGCAGTATTTTTATTTGAAGAAACCGTTGGTCTTAAACCCTGGCAAGAGTATGCTAATAATCCACTACAGGAAAAGTTTATCCGTAAATTAGTGCCACAGTTGCGCAGTTTCCTC
The DNA here is from genome assembly GCA_001640045.1 of Candidatus Thiomargarita nelsonii. Lineage (GTDB taxonomy): Bacteria > Pseudomonadota > Gammaproteobacteria > Beggiatoales > Beggiatoaceae > Thiomargarita > Thiomargarita nelsonii_A. The sequence continues at coordinate 534 of LUTY01001601.1, forward strand.
AAAGAAAAACTACCTGACTACATGGTACCGTCGGCCTTGGTGATACTAGAAAAGTTGCCGTTAACCTCCAACGGTAAGGTTGACCGCCGTGCTTTGCCAGCACCTGAGTCCAAAAGAGAACTCGAAGAAGGCTATGTAGCACCCAACACTCCTACTGAAGAGAAACTGGTTGCTATATGGGCTGATATATTAGGATTAGAAAATATC
>LUTY01001602.1 GCA_001640045.1 Candidatus Thiomargarita nelsonii
CATATTGGGTGAATAATGCTGTCCGGTATGAATCACGAAAGACGGTAATTTTTGGCGGTTCAGTTCTTTAATAATAGGTGCGAACATCACAATGCCAGGCAGGGTGCCTACCACGACTCCCACCGATTTCCTTAATGATTTTTTTTCAAGTACCTTGATTTCGTTGCTCATAAATCTGGATTCACTTTATTTATTGCCGCTGCAAACACATTTTCCAATGCATACTGGCGAAGTTTTGTATTTGAGTCCAATAATGCAGCATGGCTGAATGTTACAATCTTGTTCCGCTTGCATAAATGCTTGAGTCATTTTTAATTTACCTAAAAAAAAAACTTACGTCCAGATTTTATCTATCACTTTCGCCAGCAACATAATAACACCTCAGAAACCGGAGCTACCCATATATTTCGTTTCTTAATCTCATTTAAGGCACCCACAAAGGCAGAGCAAGGCTGCCCATCACTATCCAAAAAACCAGGATTTGCAAAGTGGGTGTATCCAACACACACACCCTCTTGATTACAAAGCCTATCCAGATTATCCGCTGTTAATACCCTAGCAAAATAGTGAATATTTCTCATATCTGTAGAACTAAACCAAAATGGTACATCTGGTCGCTTAGGATCCCAATACGGCATGTATGGATCATTCTTCAAAGTGTTAATGTCTTTAAAAACCAAATTAAATTTCGTACCTAACGAATTCCGCTTATTGTTCTTTAAAGAACGGTAAAGCCAAAA
>LUTY01001603.1 GCA_001640045.1 Candidatus Thiomargarita nelsonii
ATTCGCGTGACTCTCCGTAAAAAAGGGCGACCAACAGGGGAAGTAGATGCATTAATTGCCGCCATTGCCCTTGCACATAATGCTATTCTGGTCACTGACAATACCAAACATTTTGAACATATTGAGGGATTAACGTTAGAGAATTGGTTGCAAGTATATGAATTTAATCAATAATATTTATTGTGCTAGGAAAATAGCACTTACGCTGCCGGACGGGGTTTGCAACCGGCTCCGGCAGAAATACGATAATGATAACTGAAAAAATATTCTATGCATGTTGTAATAATGTTTTATAACATAGGCGGATACCATGCCGCCAGACTACGCGCTGCTCAAAATATACTTCGGCAAAATGGTGGAAAACTTACCGCCATTCAAACGGTTGACAATGGTGAAGAACACCCTTGGGGTAATTTAGAACAGGAAATGTCATTTCCCTTAATAACTCTGTTGTCCAAGCAGCAAGATGATCATAAAGATTACAGTCCATACACACCAGATGCGGTTCCCGCTGTTCGGGCTACTTTAAATTCTTTGCAGCCCGATGTGGTAGCGATTCCTGGATGGGGTTTTCCCGATTCTCGTGCAGCATTATCCTGGTGTCGCCATCATAAGGTGCCTACCGTTGTTATGACTGAAAGTAAGTTTGATGACGAAAAACGCTATTGGTGGCGCGAGTTATTGAAATCATTTTTTTTAATAAAAAAATTTAGTGCCGCACTGGTGGGAGGAAAGGCGC
>LUTY01001604.1 GCA_001640045.1 Candidatus Thiomargarita nelsonii
AACAGGCACTTTCAGCATCGGTAAGTTTATGGCAAAACTCGGTGGGAGCAACTCCCCGGTTGGTAAATACATACGGTCCCACGGAAGCGACCGTAGTCACAACAATGTATACCTTACCAAGTCCAGCAGAAAGAAAATGGGATGTTCTCCCGATTGGGCGAGCCATTGACAATGTCCAAACATATCTGTTGGATAAAAACTTACAAGCTGTTCCCCCTGGTGTACAGGGAGAATTATATATCGGCGGTGCGGCTTTAGCAAGAGGCTACCTCAATCACCCCGAATTAACAGCCGAAAAATTCATCCCTAACCCTTTCGATCCTGAAGCCCGTATTTACAAAACCGGCGACTTAGTCCGCTCCTTGCCAGATGGCAATATTGAATTTATGGGTCGGGTTGATCATCAGATCAAGATTCGTGGTTTTCGGGTTGAATTGGGCGAAATCGAAGCGGCACTGACCCAACATCCTGATGTGCAAGAATCGGTCGTTATATCCCAAGAAGATAAATTTGGACATTTGCGCTTAGTGGCTTATATTGTGTCCAATATTATCCCAGAACGGATACCTTTTCAAAGCGTTTGCCTTGCAGAAGTGGATGGAAAGCGTGTCACAGTTCGCACAGAAAATATTTCTAGAAGCGGTGTTCATTTAGTAGAAGTACCAGCCATTTTTACTAAAAATAAGCAGATTCATCTGAGTATCCAACTGCTCTCTGAACATGAAAAACGTTGGCTAAA
>LUTY01001605.1 GCA_001640045.1 Candidatus Thiomargarita nelsonii
GACATAGGTCCCCACAGTGCCCAATATCACCACGAAAGCCAAACTGACATAAAGATTAGAACCTGCATTACCAAAGCTTTCACGGATAGATTCTTGCACCTCAGCGCCCACCAGCACGCCAGCTTCGGCAAAGAGACCAAAAATCAGTCCCAGTTTGAAATCGACTTGCCCAAATTTGGCACGTTTAAGGGCACCCACTAGGGCTTTGGGGAACTTGTGGCACATATTGCTCGCCACCGCTACGATGCCCGGTACACCCAAGCTCATCATCGCTGGTGTGAGTACGAAGGCTCCGCCAGAACCAATAAAGCCGCTAACTAATCCTCCAACAAAACCAACAAGAAATAGGTAAAGAACGTGAATAAATTGTAAGTCAATGAAATTTGTAGGTAATGATTCCACTTATTTTTTTCCTCCCGAAAGTTTTGGTTTGATGCCTAATACATCCCAGAATTCACCGGTAAAGTGGCCATGCACGAAGGAAACTAGAAAAGCGATGGCAATTGGCCCAATAAAGGTCCAGTGTCCCTGCGCGGTCCAATGAATAAGCGGAGTTTCGCCTAGATAGAGGCCCACATAAAGTGCCACTACCAAAATGCCCCATAAAAGGACCTTGAAGAACTGAGTTTTACGTTTTTGTTTTGCGGTAAGCATTGAAATTTCCTCAAACAGATTCTTATACTTTTACTATAATGAGTGGACAACCTGCTATTGGCCACTTGTTAGTCATATCCAAGCC
>LUTY01001606.1 GCA_001640045.1 Candidatus Thiomargarita nelsonii
AAATTCAACGACTTCTTCACGTTCTCCGCCAATATTGACTTTTAGCACTTCAGGCACTGATTCAAGGGCATCTTTTAATTGACGGGCTAGGCTTAATAAAGTGCGCTCTGGTACGTCACCAGCCAGCGTTATCACCAAAATAGGAAATAAGGATAAATTAATTTCATGGACGCTAGGCTCATCAGAATCATCGGGTAATTCAGCCTTGGCAATATCGACTTTTTGTAGTACATCTCGCAAGGCTTTGTTACTATCAAAGCCCGCATCAAATTCTAAAGTGACTGAAGCATCTCCTTCACTGGCGATGGCTGTCATTTCTTTCACGCCTTCAATAGTCCGTAGCTCTTTTTCCATAGGACGTACTAAGAGACGCTCAGCATCTTCGGGAGAAATGCCTTCGTGAGTCATGGAAATATAAAGCATGGGTATTGCGATATCGGGATCAGATTCTTTAGGAATCTCTCGATAGGCGAGGGTGCCTGCAATGAGAATAAAGAGGAGTATTAAAATAACGCTGCGATTATTGCGAATGGCAACATCAACGATGGCTGTCATAAGATGAATCCTTTTAATATTATTGGAAATAACTACTACAGGGGGGCGGAAATATCCATACCACCTCACAAGATGCCTGGAAATAAATTTCCAGGCTAAAAGCTCAAGTTACCTAAAGGTGACTGAATTCATTTGGTCGGATATTTTGGAGTCCAAAGCTTTAGCTTTGGACTCCAAAAGACA
>LUTY01001607.1 GCA_001640045.1 Candidatus Thiomargarita nelsonii
GCATTTGTTCTTGTATCCCTTTGTCAACAGCGGGGATATATTCTTTGGGGATCACACCCCCTACGATTTCGTTGACAAATTCGTAACCGGTGCCAGGCTCTTTGGGTTCTATTTTGAGCCAAACATGTCCGTATTGTCCGCGTCCACCAGATTGGCGTATAAATTTGCCTTCTTGTTCTACGATCTTGCGGATCGTTTCGCGGTAGGCCACTTGTGGAGCACCAACGTTGGCTTCGACATTAAATTCTCGACGTAGGCGATCGACGATGATGTCTAGGTGTAGTTCTCCCATGCCGGAGATAATCGTTTGTCCAGATTCTTCATCAGTGCGTACCCTGAATGAGGGATCTTCTGCGGCCAATTTAGTTAAGGAAATTCCCATCTTTTCTTGGTCGCCCTTGGTCTTGGGTTCGACAGCGACGGAGATGACCGGTTCTGGGAATTCCATTTTGTCTAGGGTAATGATGTGCTCTTTGTCGCAAAGGGTTTCCCCAGTGGTAACCTCTTTGAGACCAACAGCCGCTGCGATGTCTCCAGCACGAACCTGTTTAATTTCTTCACGGGTATTGGCATGCATTTGTAATATGCGGCCAATGCGTTCTCTTTTGTTTTTTAGAGGGTTGTAAACCGTGGTACCTGATTCTAGTACGCCTGAGTAGACGCGGAAGAATGTTAGAGTGCCGACGTTTGCTTTTAGTTGCAATAGCCTTATCAACTTTCTTGAGTAGATGAAGGTCG
>LUTY01001616.1 GCA_001640045.1 Candidatus Thiomargarita nelsonii
GTTTTTCCAAAATCAACGCACTCATCAACAAGGTATTGAATAATGATTAATTATATCAATATAAAAAATTTTAAATCATTAAAAAACATTTACCTGAAACCTAAAAACCTCAATTTATGTTTTGGGATGAATGGCATGGGGAAATCGTCCCTCTTACAAGCATTGCTTTTGCTGAGACAATCATTTTTTAAAGGCACTTTGCAAGAAACCGGTTTGCAATTCAATTTAGGCGTGATGTACGAGAATGGCGAGGGGGTGACTGAAAATAACCAAGAAGCCGTCAAGTGGTATCGCAAGGCGGCAAACCAAGGATATGCTGGCGCACAATGCAACTTAGGCGTGATGTATGCTCAAGGCAAAGGGGTTGGTGAGAATAAGCAAGAAGCCATCAAGTGGTTTCGCAAGGCGGCAAACCAAGGATTGGATCGAGCGCAATACAATTTAAAGATCATAACCCTGATTGAGTCCTATTGTCCAGCTAATGAACATCGTTTGACTATCAATGCGAATCCCCCGACGAGTCAAATTCGGATTATGAATATTAATCCGAAATATCAGCCTGGCATCTGTCTGAAGCGAGGGAAATACGATGTTTTTGTGACACATCAGGGTTATGAGAGCTATCGACAATGGTTAAAAATAACTGACTCAAATGTCTCCCTTGATGTCACACTAATGCTAAAGTAAGCAATCATAGTATTTAGGAGCCCAAGATAAATCTTGGACTCCTAAATAAGAGGATATTATGAAAAAAATTGAAGCCATTGGTGATGTCGTACCAACGGCAAAGATTGAATTAGCCATTACTGGGATGACATGTGCCAACTGTGTTCGTGCCGTAGAACGCACACTGCTTAAAAAAACGCCCGGTATTGTCACTGCTCAAGTTAATTTTGCCACCGAAAAAGCCAGCATTGAATATCTCCCCCATCAAGTCTCTCCCAACGATATGAGGCTCGCCATCAAGCGGGCGGGCTATGGTGCGGAGACAGTGGAAAAACCTGAACAAATAGTCGATCAATCTCACAAATTTTGGATAGGTGTCATTTTCACCTTGCCAGTTTTTATACTGAGCATGAACCGAGATTTTGGTGAATATGTGGATTGGCTGATATTGGTGATGACGCTGCCCGTGCAATTTTATGTTGGTTGGGACTATTATGTTGGCTCATGGAAATCGCTCAAAAACGGTGCAGCCAATATGGATGTGCTGGTGGCAATGGGCACCTCTGTTGCCTTTTTCTACAGTTTAGCCGTTTTGCTTAATCCTGCCTTTGGTGAACATATTTATTTTGAAACGGCAGCGATGATGAAGATGATGAGGGTACACTCGGTGCCGATTTATTAGAACAGGATGAGTTGCAATTTAAGCCTAACAAGGCGCGTCGTTATAGGCGTAAGTTGCAGCCTGATACACGTTATATTGGCATAATGGCTGCCTATCGTGACATTGATAATGCCCGTTGGCGTGCCATAATAAAGATCAAACCTCTTAAAACAAGGCGTATCGTTGTGCATTTGGAAGCCAAGGGTGTTCGGGTCAAAAACTTGGAAGATGATGGGATCTCTGACGATCCTTCCAATCAGGGAGAGATCGATCTTGAAAAATCCTTTGAGACTCTTGACAAATCCTATGATACTTATAAGAAATATAAAAAATTGCGGTAATTAATAATAAAAATTGTGCCGGCGAATGGTAAGTTCGTAGTAGGCGATTTATCGCCTACTCCCAAAAGTTGAACCTCGCGTAAATCAATATGTCTAACAAAGTCATTTGGTCAGAAGGGCTGTTTATTCGTCCACAGCACTTTCAACAACAAGACCGCTATTTTGAAAATTTGATCCAGTCCCATTGGAATGGTCCATACGCCTGGGGCATTCAGTCGCTTAAAATTGACCAAGAAATTTTATCTTTGGGCAAGTTTGCCTTGCTTGAATGTCGTGCTGTGTTACCAGATGGCACGGCGGTCAATATACCTGAAGATGTCCCACCGCCCCCCGCCATAGAGATTGATGAGAATTTAAAAAATGAAACCCTCTTTTTGGCGTTGCCGCTTAAGCGTCACGGTGTCGCGGATATTGTGGAAAAAGACAATGTCACCGATCATTTAGCACGCTATGTTATAGAAGACTGTGAACTTGGAGATAGCAATGCCTGTTCACAAAATCGTGCCAAACTGAATATTGGTCAATTGCGCTTGCGTTTTATTTTGGAGCATGAGACGCGAGGAGAATATAGCTGTTTAGCACTTGCCCATATCAAAGAAGTCAGAACGGCTCAGGTGTTGCTTGATGAAGACTTTATCCCACCGAATTTAAATTGTCATGCTGTGCCAAAATTAAGTGGCTATATTAAAGAGTTGCTTGGATTATTGCGTTTTCGAGGCGAAGCCCTTGCATTGCGTGCCACCGAAACCGGGCGTGGACTGGCTGAAATCAGTGATTTTATGTTATTACAAACGGTCAACCGTTTTGAGTCTTTGATCCTGCACTTGACGGAAATCTCTGGTCTCCATCCAGAAAGTTTTTACCGCGAAATTTTGCAAATGGCGGGTGAATTTGCTACTTTTACCCATGACAATAAACGGCCCCTCCAATTTCCACCCTATATTCACGAGGATTTACAAGCCACTTTTAAACCTGTCATGGATGATTTGCGGCAAGCTTTAAGTTTAGAGATCGACCAAAATGTTTTTGCTATCCCCTTGGAATATCGTGGACCAGGGCGTGGTGTAGGTCTTTATGTGGCACCGATGGCTGAAACTATTGGTGAAATCAATTTGCGTGAGTTGCTCGATCAGGCTCATTTTGTGCTTGCTGTTAATGCACAAGTCGCTAATAAAGTTTTACATGACGAATTTCCAAAGCAAGTGAAGATTGGGGCTGTTGAAAGAATCGATAGTATGATCAGGAGAAATTTGCCCGGGGTTCGAGTTCAAGTGACACGGGCTGTACCCCGTCAAATTCCCATTCATAGCGGTTTTACCTATTTTGATTTAGACCAAAAAAATGTTTATTGGAAAGATATGTCCAATTCTGGTGGTTTTGCGATTCATCTTGGAGATAAATTTCAGGATGTTGAATTGGAACTTTGGGCTATTAAGGGACAATAAAAGACTGATTGCGAAT
>LUTY01001609.1 GCA_001640045.1 Candidatus Thiomargarita nelsonii
TGCCCGTCGTCCGAGCCATCATACCATTGAGGAATTTGGTCTTGACCAATGGAAAGTGACTTCACATACTGGCACTGCTTTTGACTGGCATATTCAAAAGCTTCCCAAAAACTCCGCCCTTGAAGTAAGCCCTTGGCAAAAAAGCGGCTAAAGCCTTGTTTATTGGTGCGATCAAAATAGGCTAAACCCTCCCCGGTGCTGCTGATAATGACACGATTGGGGCCAATGAGTTTTTGCAACAAAACCCCAGAGTAACAAGCATCTATGACCAGTGCCAGTTCATTGCCCGTTTCATTTTGGTAATCGTCAATAATTGATTTAAATTCATCGACATATAAGTAGCCGCCTTTGCTGAGTTGAAATCTGTCCGTGCCACCGTGATTGGTGAAAAAGACATACAGCGGCTGTTCGAGTTGACCTTTTGTTTTGGCCCATGCAAAGGCTTGACGCACATCGTGGGCAACAAAAAAATACCACTTGCCCACCCGGAAATTTTGCGTTTTTCAAAATACCTGATATTATTAGACTTGTCCCTAAATAAATTTATCACCACAATATTCATTCGTGTAAGGCTCCTTGCACGTTTTTTTCGGTGCAAGGAGCCTTACACGAATGAAGAAATTATTAAGGGACAAGTCTATTGAATAGTTGTGACTCTGCAAGTTTTAAGCTGAGAGAGTCAGCGCGTCGCTTGGGACTTTGATATGAATCCCAACGACGTCCAAGATAAATCTTGG
>LUTY01001610.1 GCA_001640045.1 Candidatus Thiomargarita nelsonii
AATCTGGCTGCGGCTCTGCCCTTCTGGGGGCTTGGAAAAATGATCTCACGTCCAGGCAGCACTTCCAATGCTCTCAAAGTGAGAAACTGATAGAATCTAGCAAAACTTTGTCGTTTTAGATACTTCAGAGAGTCAGGGGCTTGATTAAAGGCACGCTGCATGATTTTTAAGTATGCTTGCTCTAACCCAAGAACATTCATAGACATTGAATCATTGGTACGCCGATATAAAATTTGAGCGGATGGAACTGCCACAAATTGAAAACAGGCAGCTAATCGCAGCCATAAATCCCAATCTTCTACATAACAAAGTGATTCGTAAAATCCACCGACTTCAATGATTGCTTTTTTACGAATCAAAGTATTAGAACCATTGACGATAAAATTGTCTACTAAGAGATTGGCAAAAACATCTCCGTTAAAAGTCTTATGAATACCAGAACCTAACGGTTGTCCGAATTCATCAATGAAATCCGTCCAACTATAAGCCACCGCCACTTGAGGATTGGCTTGAAGTGCTTTCAATTGGGCTTCTAACTTATCTGCTGTCCACAGATCATCAGCGTCTAAAAAAGCAATGAAATCACCACTCGCGTGGGAAATACCTCGGTTACGACTGGCAGCTAAACCCTTATTGGGATATGAAAAGACTTTCAAACGTGAATCATTAATATTGGCAAGAATATCCAAGGTAACATCTTGTGAGCCATCATTGATAACCAAGATTTCAAAATCCGA
>LUTY01001611.1 GCA_001640045.1 Candidatus Thiomargarita nelsonii
CAACGAGGTTGCCGTTATTGGGCCAGTTTTTGTCGTCATTCATTTTGTTTTACCTCATGGCGAGGCAAAATGCAAAAGCTGATGATGTTGACATTAAACACTGACGTGTGACATACTTATCCGGCTTTTGTGCTCTTACACAAGAGAACTAAAAATAAGCATGTCTAAAACGTGTCTAATGAACGTTTGAAGTATAAAAGCGTTTGCATTTTGCTCGTTCGTTAAGGTGCGTTTACCTGATTTATCTCGCTAAAGAATTTCACAGGTTTTCGCACTGTTTAAGAAGTAGCCTATTTCCAAATAATTGAGGGAATAGGCTTTTTTTATACATCGGTCGTCCTCATGCGCCTTTCTTTTGACTCTTTTTTTCTAATTCATTTACACCGCGTTCTAAAGCCAGTCGAATCACGTCAGCACGGCTTAAAGTTCCGCGTGGTGCGAGTTGTGGGTCAGTAATTATTGAAGAATTTGTTAATGCGTCTAAACGTTTAATCAGATTTTTATGAACGCGGCTTGTTAGGTTTTTTTGTTGTCCATCAGGTAATTTTGGTCTTCCCATCTTTTTCAGGCGAATATTTCCTCAGATTTGATTTTTTTAGGCAAGTATTTATAGTGTCTCAAGCAAACTTTTTGCAAGTGTTTTATTATGCGATTCAAAAAAGAAAAATTTTTTTAAAAAATACATTTTTATCAGCACATTTTTGTTCAATTTTCAAGAATGCCGAGCACACTGTTTA
>LUTY01001612.1 GCA_001640045.1 Candidatus Thiomargarita nelsonii
TATCCTCATCGACAAAACTATCATCCAATGCTTTCAAACTTTTCAGCCCCGCCAAGGCTTCTTGTAAAGCGAGCGTAGAATTCATATAGTTGCCCACCGCTTTGGCTTTGCACATGGTAATGTTGACATGGTGACGAGTATAAGAAGAGGTATGTATGCGAATACCTTTTTCTATGCCATCAGCCCCCAAATAAGTCCCCCACTCCCAAGCGGCAATCATCACATGAACACGCAAATTATCGGCACGTAATCCCATGCCCTCGGAGCCATAAAAAACCAAGGGGCGAATATAGCCACTTTTTAAACCATTTTCGCGTACAGCGGCGCAAGTCGCCTCATTAATCGTTTGTTGATCATAAGGGATATTTATTCCCAAAATATGCGCTGAATCAAATAAGCGTCGAGTATGCTCTTGCAAACGAAAAATCGCAGTACCTTGCTCGGCTTTATAAGCGCGAATGCCCTCAAACACGCCCATGCCATAATGCAATGTGTGTGTTAAAACATGTATTTTTGCATCACGCCAAGGCACCATTTTGCCATCAAACCAGATGACTCCGTCGCGATCATCCATTCCCATTATTTTATTTCTCCTCTTATAAAACTGATGTTGATTGACTGTGCTAGTTTACACTAATTTTAGATTTTAGGAGTCCAAGATTTATCTTGGATGTCCAAACTAAAGTTTGGACTCCTAAACCCCTTTTTTATGTAAAATACTTTCTGAAATAGGAAGT
>LUTY01001613.1 GCA_001640045.1 Candidatus Thiomargarita nelsonii
GCGACAGATTTAACACCCTATTGCTGAGACTGCTAACCCCTATCATCCACCAACACAGCTTTAGCAATACGCTTCGTAAAATAATAAATACGCCGCAGTTTTTCCAAAATATCGATTTCCAGCCCGTATGTCCTTACCCGATCAGGTGCTGAGGCAATCAAGCGTTGCGCTTCATGCATCGAAGCCTCCGTGAGTAAATGATTCACTGCACCTTTCATCCCTATCACCTGCAAAGCCTTTTCAGCATCGTTTTCAGTCACCGCTTCTACCGCCATTACCAACAATTGCGTGACTTCTCGCTGAATGCGTTCCAACATTTGGCGAGTGTGCGGGCTGATATGCACTTCCTGTTTCAAACGTTGTTTGCCTAAGTTTATCAAATCCGTCTCAATCAAATCACCGATATTTTCTAAACTGTTGGCTGTTTCCAACAAATGTAACAATTCCGCTGTTTCCTCACGAGTTAGGTTTTGTTTACTGATTTCCCCCAAGTAATGCACGATATGCCCATGTAAGGCATCAATCGCCTTATCCATTTTCTTCGCTCGGCGCAAGGCTTCCCGATCACCGTGCAATACCGCCGGCATCCCCGCTGCCAGCATGTTTTGTACCTTTTCTCCAAGACGTTTCAATTCTTGATGTACCGCGTTAAACGCCAAGTCAGGCGTTCCCAGCAACAGGTTATCGAGGTATTGTGGGCGAGATTCCAATGCCATTAAGTTAAGGAAAATGTGT
>LUTY01001614.1 GCA_001640045.1 Candidatus Thiomargarita nelsonii
ACGTTACCGTTACTTCGTTTCAAGGTGGCGGTGATTCTGACGAGAAACCGGTACATGAAGTGTCGGTGGCTCGCTTTGCGATGGACAATGCCGACAAACTTTGAACGATTATCCAGTCGTATGCTGCTGACAGCGAGTTCAATCGGAAAAATTGAACCATCCTTGTGTTGTCCAACAACTTCTTTGCCAACCCCAATAATTCCAGCGACACCGGTAGCCTTGTAGCGTTCTATGCAAGACTCGCTGCGGTAAGGCTCAGGCATTAACAGGTTGAGGTTTTTCCCAAGCACTTGATCGGCAGAGTAGCCAAAAATATGCTCAGCGGCTATATTAAACGACTCAATGATGCCATTCTCATCAATAGTGATCACACCGTCCACCATATTATCAAGAATCGCGCTGAGACGTGTCTGGTTGTCACGCAATTTTTCCTCGGCCATTTTGCGTTCGGTGATGTCTTGCCAAACCCCCGCCATGTGTGTGATGCTCCCATCTGCATCTTTGATTAAACGTAGCGTGTCACCAAACCATTTGTAGCTGCCATTGGCAATTTTAAAACGATATTCATGCTCATGATGTCCCTCTTCAAATAACTGAGGAAGATTTTTAAACACCCTTTCAACATCATCAGAATGAATATTTTTAGCCCAAAAATCAGAATCTGAAACAAAGTTTTCAGGCTCGTAACCTGTCACTTCTTTAATGTTCTTACCCACATAAGTGGCCACAAAATCT
>LUTY01001615.1 GCA_001640045.1 Candidatus Thiomargarita nelsonii
AAGCGATTGGCTTTAAAATTGTTTTTAATACTATCCGCACTGGCAGGATTGACAAAGCCACCAATCGAAACATCTTTGCCTTTTGCTCTAACATGCTTAACAATATCTTGTGTGACTTTAGCTACTTTGGGATGATCAACATCGTCGATATGCATCGATAGCGATAAGTCTAAGCGTCCAATCACAACTAAATCAACAGGCTCAAAGAAACGATTGTTCAGTAAGGTATCAAGTTGTTCGTAGGCGTGAATGGTTTCGATATTGATCGCTAAAAAGGGTTTTTGCGAAGTCTTTTCATAATGATTAAGAACCATGGTAACAAATTTTTCTAAGGCATATTCCGACTCAATCATGGGAGCAAGAATACCGTTGACACCAATGGCTTGCAGATGACGTAAATCGACTTTTGCTTCAGCACCTGCAATTTTTACCAATAAGGGAAGTTTACCCGCTCCAAGCTCCTGCAAACAAGCAATTTCTTGATAATCCATATCTTCCCATTCAGTACCCGCTTTGAGGGATAAGAGACCGTGGTTTTGTTGTAATTGGGCTAACTGCTCTTTGAGTGTAGCGATATGTTGTTGTTGCTGTTCCATGTTAGGTTCACTTTAGATATCGACAATAAATATGGTATGTGGTACAAGCCTAGCCAGTAAGATTATCATGGACTATAGACAAAGATAAAAGCTTAGTACAACTAATTAGGAAATAAACGAATTGAATGACTTGTCATTT
>LUTY01001623.1 GCA_001640045.1 Candidatus Thiomargarita nelsonii
CCGTTTCATGCAAAAAAATCCCTGATTGCATGTGACGATTGAGGTGAGCACAATCAATACGGTGGTAGTGCAGCCATGTTCTTGTTGGACAAAGCTTTCGCGTAATATAAGCCCGCCAAAAGATTCATAGAAGTCGCCGTGTCGGGATGCTGCTTGCCCAAGACTTTTTCAAAAAATTCTAAGGTGCGTTTGAAAAGCGGTTCGGCTTTAGAATAGTCTCCTTTCACGTAATGCAATAACGCCAACTGATTCAGAGATTTCGCCGTGTCGGGATGCTGCTTGCCTAAGACTTTTTCACTAATTTCTAAGGCGCGACGCAACAAGGGAATCGCTGCTGAAAAATAACCCGTTTTCTCAAAAAACAGCCCTAAAGCATTTAACACATTAGCCAAATGTTTTTCTGTATGCTTTTCAGTTTCTTCATACCTCGCTAAACTCTCATCATAAGCCCAAACCATCATTTTATCAGGCTCAAGTCCCAACCAATACCCCCACAACTCATATTTTTTATCACCTTCAAACTGCAAAAACATCGGAATCTCACTAATACAATTCCGCAAACGCTCCTTAGCCCCTGCCTCATCCAAATGCCAAGGCAACTCATCAGCAACCCGCGCACCAATCTCTTGTTTATCAAAAAAATCCGCCAACCGCAAATGCCACCCATTCTGATCTTCAACACTAGGCAAATAACGACGTTCCACCGCTTGCCGCAAATAATCATGATAAAAATTAAGCAGCCCACCCCGATTAACCAAAGCATCTTGCACCGCCAAAAACAGCGGAGACCAAATCGCTTGTGGAACATCCAATAATTCTAACAACTCATGCTGTGTCAAGCCGCGTCGTGCTGCCCATAACAAACTAAAAGCCTCTTTCACCAAACCAGAGTGCTCTTGCTCATAATCAGCCTCTAAACGGCTCAGCACTTTTTCATATAAATCAATAACCGTGGGCGCGGCTAAATAATAGTCTATCTGAGCATCCAGTTTTTCATGCGACCCAAAAATCCGCAATTCCTCTAACAATACTCGTAAATACAACGGATTATCAGTTTGTCGTGCCGCCACAATGCGATCTACTCGCTGCTGATTCAGCCCTTTGTGGTAATGTCTTAAATACTTCGTGAGCAGAGATTCACGCTCCGTCGTCGATAACGGCGCAACCCTGAAATTTTGCCAGCCACGTTTTTGTAAAGCCTCTAAACTCTCCCCTTCTAAAGTGGACAAAAATAACCGCACATTGCTAGGGATAAACTCTGGCAACCACCCCAGTTTGTCCGCATTATCAGTCAATTGGTTTAATCCGTCTAAAATCAAAATTGTACGCCCTTGCGCGTGGGCGGTGGCTAACCAGAAAGGCAATTTTTCCACTAATTGCTTGGGTTCTGTAGGGATTTCCTCATCTATGTGATAGTGTGCCTTGAGCCTTGCCATCACATAACGCAGCATATCCACATAATCGGTGCTATCCGGTGAGCTACCGATAAAATATAAAATCACTAAATCATCAGGGTGACGATAGCGCAAAGCCCAATTTGCCAACAGTGCCGATTTTCCACTGCCCGATTCGCCTAATATCACCAGCGGCTTGTCCTCACTGGCGGCGTGTTCTTCTAAACGTTGCAAATCGGCGGGGCGTTCAATATAAATTTTGGTACGGCTATCGGCAAATGCCTCGTGATCTAAGGTTTTTTGCTCTAAGGGCGTGGGTTTCTGGCCTAGGGGAAAGCGTTGATTGATCGCGTGCCACATTTGTCGCAATATCCGATTTTTTAAATCTTCTGGTTCATCATAATCCGTCACCAGAAAGCCTTTGTCACGAATACGGTTTTTCAGTGCCCTCTGATCTTCAATGGTGTCATCGTTTTTAAAATTAGCCAGTTCAGAGGCGGGCACGGACTTAATGTAGTCGGGTGAGCGCATATAAAATAGCGTCGTTTTGGCGAGTTCATCAAAAGTGACGCATCCCAGTTCAAGACGACTAAAAATCGCGTGAATAATTTCCAATTCGGTGACGCTAGCACCATGATAATTTTTGAGCCATTCAAAATCGGGTTTATGGTTGTGCAAGGCTTGAAATTGAGCGTTTTCGACCACCGTGCCATACAGTTCTCCGAGCAAACTGATAAAAAATGGGGGATGCCCTTTACATAAGTCAATTTCTTCTAAACAGACGCGGACGACATCGGTCAGGTTTTGGGTTTGCTCCTCTGTCAAGCCCCAGCGCAAGTCGATTTCTGTTAGTTCTACGCCTCGCGCTCGGCACTTTTGGCGTAGGCGCGGGAATACGTGTTTTATCAGTACTTCTCGCTCTCCGTGCATGTCGCGGAATGAGGAGGAGATGAATACTCGCACTTCACGATTTTCAAAAGTTTTCATTTTAATTCTCCGTTGTCAGTTAATAGGTTATATTGCAAATTATGTGCCATCAATTGTATAAATGTAAAGTATTGTTTTATAATAAATAAAAAATACGGCTAAAAAATAGATCACAATAAAAAATATCTAATGTGATCAAAGTGAACAGTTTAAGGGGTGTTAATATGATCAAGTGGCAACACAAGTACAACGAATTGAGAAATAAACGAATTAACCCTAAATCATCAAAGCTGTATTCGTTAATTTCCAAATTCGTTGTACTTATGATTCAATGAGCCCATTTCATCTTCTCCATCAATCGCATTGTTTTCAACCTCATACGAGTCACTCATGTCTTTGCGGATCGAAGGTGATAATTGCCTAACATCCCATGCCGCATTAAATTCATCGCCGTAATATGCAATATGCTACTATCAAAATCAAAGCTCTGCAAGATTTATCGCCTACCGTGACAAAAATAGGCGATAAATCGCTGAACGCAGAACTAGCACGATTAAGTTTTATTCAAGCGCCGTCAAAGACGCGAACTCCTTTTCTTCTTGTTGCAATGCCCACATATGCGCGTAAACGCCCCCGGCATTCAACAACGCCATATGCGTTCCCCGCTCAACAATCCGCCCATGTTCCATCACTAAAATTTGTTCCGCATCAACAATCGTCGACAAACGGTGGGCAATCACCAAAGTCGTATGATTTGCCGCAACTTCAGATAAAGCCACTTGTATCATTTTTTCCGATTTGGA
>LUTY01001617.1 GCA_001640045.1 Candidatus Thiomargarita nelsonii
GTACAACGGATTAGGGGAATAAACGGATTTAAGGGTGCCAGTTTGAAAAATTTTTTAAGGCACGACTCAATCCGTTTATTCCCCTAATCCGTTGTACTAGACTTAAAAATAATCATGAATAGTAAAGCCCTTTACCTACGCCTATTAGGCTACGTCGCCCCCTATTGGCGCGTATTTGCCTTAGCCGTTTTGGCGATAATCGTCATGGCAATGACTGATCCAATTTTGGCAGCCTTGATTCAACCATTACTGGATGGTGGCTTTGTCGATAAAGATCCCGTCATGATGAAATGGATGCCCATTTATTTGATTATCTTATTTTCAATCAAAGGATTATCCATGTTAGCCAGCAATGTCGGCATGACTTGGGTGGCATCGCGTTTAGTGATGGATTTGCGGGTGGCGATGTTTAGTAAAATTTTAACCTTGCCAACCAGTGAATTTGATAAAACGTCTTCCGGCGTATTGTTATCTAAAGTCACCTATGATGTCAATCGCGTTATGGCAGCCGCTACCGAGGCACTCATTATTTTGGTGCGCGACAGTTTAACGGTGCTCGGCTTGTTGGCGTGGATGTTTTATCTTAATTGGATGCTCTCTTTAATTGTTTTTACAGTGCTGCCATTGACTATTGTAATTATTCGTCTAGTCAGCCGAAGGCTGCGGCGGATGAATACTTCTATGCAAGATGCTATGGGGTATATAACGCGAGTGCTTGAAGAGGCAATAGGGGGG
>LUTY01001618.1 GCA_001640045.1 Candidatus Thiomargarita nelsonii
TTGAGTGAGGTGGCGGCAAGCTGTTTTCCGCCAGCAAAGGGCCAAACACCGCTTGACGTGCTTGAGTGCCTTCAGAGTGTACTTGACACTCAGCAAAAACAAATTGATAGTCAGCAAAAGCGAATTGCTGAGCTTGAAAAAGAAAATCAAGCTTTGCAACAAAAAATGACGGCTTTGACGGTTTCTCGTGAGGGGAATGTTGGTATTGGTACGACAAAGCCAAAGGCAAAATTGGATGTTGTTGGAACCGTACAAGTCGGTAAAACACGTCCGACAACAAAGGCTGGTTCACAAGACTATGAGGGATTATCCATAAAGCGTCGAGATAATTCTGGCAGACAGGGTATATTTTTTTCCAGCGATGAAGATGATTCACAAAATGAATACTGGGAAAATATGTTGATATACAACAGTGGTGGAGGATCAAATATAACCTTTGTGAACGGACATCCCCCATGGGAATCGGAAAAAATGAGAATAACCGCTAGCGGTAATGTTGGTATTGGTACAACGAGTCCAAAAGCAAAGCTACATGTACAAGGCGGTTCAATTGGCTCTAGGAGTAATGGTCTTACTATTCAGGGAGCCGGTACCTCGGCAAAATGTACACTCTACGTGGGTCACGATGGTGCTGGATGCACTGATGGAGGAACTCGTCTTTATACGGGAAAATCTCTGGCATTGTGTGTAATCTGTGATTAATAGAAGCAATCCGGCAACCTCAGCATCGG
>LUTY01001619.1 GCA_001640045.1 Candidatus Thiomargarita nelsonii
ACATAGCATAGAACAGTCGCAGTTAGAAACGATTTTGCACAAGTTACGTTTGGAGTTGGTGACGCTGCGTTTTGTCGCTAATCTGTTATCGTTTCGTCTGATAAATGCTTCAATTACCAATAAATATGCTTTACCAGTCATCACCATCAGTGAGTCGCCCATGAGACAAGGAATCAATCGGGTATTGAAAGCCATTGAGGATAGACTCCTTGCCAGCCTGATTCTTTTGTTGATCAGTCCGCTGATGCTGGTGATTGCGATAGGCGTTAAGTTGAGTTCCCCCGGCCCGGTTTTCTTTCGTCAAGAGCGGGTGGGATGGAATGGAGAGCCGTTTATGATGTTGAAATTTCGTAGTATGCCGGTGAATGTAGAAAAGGAGAGTGGCCCTGTGTGGGCTAAAAAGGATGAGAATCGAGCCACCTGTTTTGGTCATTTTCTGAGAAAAACAAGCTTAGATGAATTGCCACAATTTTGGAATGTTTTAAAGGGTGACATGTCTATTGTGGGCCCTCGACCAGAACGGCCTGTTTTTGTCGAGCAGTTTAAGCACGAAATCCCGGATTATATGCAAAAACATTTGGTCAAAGGGGGTATCACTGGCTGGGCGCAAGTAAATGGCTGGCGCGGTGATACGGATTTGCGTCAGCGCATTGAACACGATATTTTCTATATAGAAAATTGGTCGGTGCGGTTTGATCTTCAGATCATTGTGATGACTATTTTTAAAGTC
>LUTY01001620.1 GCA_001640045.1 Candidatus Thiomargarita nelsonii
CACCATTTCTTTCCATGCTGGCCACCATCCCCATTTCCAATCATCTAAACCACTTTCTTCATCAAAGCAATCTGTTGGCCATGTTTCTGACATTTCATTATTATCAGTATGCGTCGCGTTTAAAGGCGCATCGGGAATTCTGCCAAAGCGTTTTCCGCTGTCATCAGTATAATCGTAAGGATCGAGTTTAGAAGCCACAAATTTCTGTGCCCATGGTAGATATTTTTATTCAATATCCCGGGGCCTCCGTACAACAAGTCACCAGTTTAGCCATTGATCCGCTGCAACGTATTCTGAGTGAAATTCCTGATGTCAAACATGTGTATTCGGCATCAGAACGGGGACAAGGCATGGTGACGGTCCAGTTTGAAGTAGGCGAGCAATTAGAAAATTCCATTTTTAAAGTCTACGACAAATTACAGTCCAATATGGATAAAATCCCGCCCGGCGTTAGACAGCCTTTGGTCAAACCGAAAGGGATTGACGATGTACCGGTCGTGACTTTAACTTTATGGTCTGATAATTTGGATGATGGTGCTTTACGCACATTGTCTTTTGAAGTAATGCAAAGCCTCAAGGGTATTCCTAATACCGGGCAAAGTTTTGTGGTCGGCGGACGCACAGAACAGCTGCTTGTTGAAGTGAAACCAGCCGATTTATCAGGCTTTGGTATCAGTATCGGACAGGTGGCTCAAACTATACAAACGGCCAATAGTGAGACTCAGGCAGG
>LUTY01001621.1 GCA_001640045.1 Candidatus Thiomargarita nelsonii
CCAAGAAGAGTGGAGAACCAGCCCGATGGATGAGTACCGGCACAGTTGTCGCGCCCAATTGACTGACTATTTCCTTAAAATGAGCGACATTTTTGATATTGATGTTATCAATCATCACAATAATATCATTTTTACGAATACCGGCACTGCGTGCGGCTCCAAACTCAACCTGCCGTACCAAAACACCACCATCAAAAATACCCAGCGTATTTCGTTTTTCATCATCTAAATCGCTCACCGACAAACCAAGGCGGGTACTGGTTGCCGCCTGACTCCCTTGCTCAGTGACTGCCAATTTAACATCATCTTCAGATGGCAATTCACCAATCGTCACATTAAGGCTCACTCGTTTTCCTTGGCGTATCACAACAGTTTCAATGCTTGAATTCACTGGCGTTTTACCAACAATGGGTGGTAAATCAGCAGAGCGTTCTATCTCTATGCCAGCGAAATTAATAATAATATCACCGACTAGGAAATTAGCGTTTGCGGCAGGACTATCGGACAAAACCTTGGCAACCAAAGCCCCTTGAGGTTTTTCCATACCAAATGATTCAGCTAATTCATGAGTGACATCTTGAATCAGTACACCCAACCAGCCGCGTGAAACTTTGCCCAGTGTTTTTAACTGATCAACCACATTTTTCATCACATCAATGGGGATGGCAAATGATATTTTGCCAATGCCTCGCGCAAAGCTTCAAAATCGTTAGCATCAATAGGAAACATA
>LUTY01001622.1 GCA_001640045.1 Candidatus Thiomargarita nelsonii
CTATCAATCCTAAGATGAAGAGCCCCTAAGTCCCGAAGGGCTTAGGGGTTGTTGACGCTAGTCGTCGCACCCTTTGCTCTAAACGTTCAAGATCATCACGCGTGATCAGTTGATCTTGAGTGGTTTTGATTTGGTCGATTTTGACTAATAAATGTTCTCTTTGTAAAGTTTCCAAAGTGGTTTTGGCGCGTGGTTCGTTATGGAGTAATTCTCGGAAAAAGAACAGGGTGGCTTTGCCTAATAAGTCGTTGTAGCGGAGAAAGGCTTCTAAAGTTTCATCTATGTCTTGCAATTGGGTTAAAATCAGTGAGGTAATGGCGACGGCACCATCATCTTTGATGAAGGCGGCTAATTCGGACTCAGTAAAGCGGCGGTTTTCAGCCGTAAAAATGGGGGGCATTTCTACGAGTTTTTTAATTTGTTCAATGAGTTGCTGGCGAGATTCGGCGAGAGGGCGAGCCTGTTGTGCGGCAAAGGGTTGTAAATAATCGCGCTCAATTTGCTCAGCGAATTCGCGCTTGACTTTGGTTTGTGTCAAACTTTGTAAAAAGCTGATTTTTTCATCGGGTGAGACTAAACCGGCTGTGATGGCAGCCAGGGCGTAGGTGTAGCTTTCTTGATAGGTTTCGGCGATTTCAAAAGCGGTGAAAGTGAATTTTTCTTTGAAGATTTTGGTGGCTTTTTGGCTGGCGTTTTCGATTAGGATTTCTATAATGGGTCCACCGAGTAG
>LUTY01001631.1 GCA_001640045.1 Candidatus Thiomargarita nelsonii
GTGACGACTGCCTTGGTGTTGATTATTCTATTTATTTTTGGTGGTGAATTGATTCACGGCTTTTCGACAGCTTTGCTCTTCGGTGTCATTATCGGTACCTATTCCTCGATTTATATCGCCAGTGCCAGCGCACTGGGTTTGGGTGTGAGTAAGGTGGACTTGATGCCGGTAGAAAAGGAAGGCGAGGAGAAAAAGACTGAATCTTTTAAATGGTAAGGAACGTGCCTAAAATAATTTAGTCAACTTCAAAACAAGACCTGGCAGGTTAAAAACCAAACCTGCCAGGTCAAAGTCCAATACAGACAGGGTTGCCTTTGACCTGCCAGGTTTTTAACCTGGCGGATGTTGTTTATCTTCGTAAGAGTGGAGTGAAGAGCCCGATAGGGAATCTTATAACGATGGGATTTGAGATTTAGTCGAACAAAAGGAGCAAATATGAATTTAAAAAAACTTTCCCCTTAAATCCACTAGATTATTTACGTTTAATCTGGTGGCTTTTAGTCATGCCACAATACTTGAAAGCCTATCGAGAAACCTTTGGCGATGAAAAGCGGCTAGCCAAATGGCTTGTTAGTATTCTCGCCTTGTTGCCATTGTTAATAGCAACCTCGGTTGCATTACCCGCATTTGAATTTGGATTGTGGATCAGCCTCGTATTAATAGGGGGGTGGTGGTTATTGACAGTATGGCTGGAAAAGATAGAGGTGAATAAAAAATTGGCCTGTTGTCGTGACTATAGTGATCTTCATGACAGCGTTCTTTGTCATATTCGTAGCGAACATTATGAATTTTACCATAGGCTTCAAGGCATACGGTATGGCAGTCAACGTAGCGATAATTGTCGCATTTCTCCTCGCGGGTAGCGTGACATACGGCGTGGTGAACAGCATGGAATCTTTTGTGGCGGGCATCGTGACATTTGTCGTAACGGCTCTCATAGTAGTGGTTGTCGTAGCAACCCCCGAGGTGATGCAGATAGCTATCAAGGAAGCTTATGGCGTTGGTGGCACCGTAATGTACGGTAGGGATGAAGAGATTATGATATCCGGTGCGTATATAGGTATATTGGGCACAGTAATATTCGGCGTAGGTTTCAGCGTGGTGGGTCCGGTGGTGGCCGTTGTGTTGGCCATCATGGTGGTCGTTGTGACATTCATCATGACATTTTTGGCGTCTGATGGCATAGGTCTAGGCATAGTGGCAGGTATGTTTGCCTTAGTGATGTTCGGCGTGGCGGGCATTTTTGCAAGTATCGTTACGCTCATGGCAAAATGGCTAGATAAAAAGGTGGCAACTTTAATCGCCTTAATTTTGATATTCTTTTTGGCAGGGTGGGTAGCATCGGACATAATGCAAAGCATGATGGTTGGTGTAGTCGTTACTGTATCCCTTACCGTGGTGTTTTCAATGTTTTCTTTTGGGGAAATTATTTTAGGTAAAATCATAAAGGAAAGTTTAAAAACAGGTAAGCCCTCCAGGTTAGCCCGCATAGCTTTCCTACTACTGGTTGCCGCATACCTTTTTTTGATAAGTTACAGCTTTTTGGGTAGCAGGTTGTTGTTGTCATAAGTTGCGCTTTTTTTTGTCTGAATTTTCAGAACTGCAATGTACTTGGGAGGATTGCAGTGATTTATCAAAGAAATCCTATTTCTTCAAGAAATAGGATTTCTCACCTCAATATCACTACATCATTAATGAAAAAATTAGCATCTTATCTTACAGTTTTTTTGATCGCTTATCCGATACAGGCTTACTTAGACGAGAGCGCGATCAGCCCTGAAATGCTGGAAGCCATAAAGAAAAATTATTGCACTCAAGTAGAGAAAGATAACCTATTTATCCAGAAAATGAATGAACTGGCTAAAGAAAATGCTGAGCGATTGAAAAAAGGTAGCTATGCGGTTTACGAATTACACCATATCGCACAGGACAATGAAACCGTTTTCACAGAAAAATGGGAAGTTATTTCATTAGCCCAAAAACGAGCGACGGTAAAAATAACCAACAGTATCACCGGTTCTTTTTATCAAGAAATGGAACTGAGTGATAAGATTTATGGCGGAATCGTCTCCAGAGACAAACCCTCATCATGTTTATTCTGGCGTTTTTTTGCCGTTCGGTTTGGACAAGGAGAACCAGTAACCATTCAAGGAAAAAAAATCCAAACCCTCTACCGTCATCAGGAACTGATTGGCAACGTACTTCCAGAATTCACTTATGGAAAAGTGCCCTTTAACATTGTAATATATAGAGAAACCATTACCTATAAAGATTACAATGTCATAAAAAATAAGAAATTGATCGAATTTGAATTTTGACTGTGTTCTCAGCTCAATTTTTAGAGTTGAGGCGACTATTTAAGCGGAGTGGAGGATAATTATGAAGAAAGCAAGTTTTGGAAAAGTAGCTGGACTATGGATATTGGCTGCCATTTTGCCACAAGCCAGCATAGCAGAAACCTTCCCCGGTATCGCGGTTAACGCGGTGATTCATGATGGACGTTTTGTGATTTTTTCTCTCAAAAACTTCTACAAGGACAAAGCGTTTCAATGTTCTTTTATTTGGGTTGAAGCCACGGTGAAAGATAATCGTGGTAAGGGTGAAATTGTTGCACAACGTACCATTATTGCACAGAACGTGGCACTGCCGGCCGGTTCTCGGGAGAAAAAGGAGGAAGCCGGCAAAGAGACTATTCCAGAACTGGAACTCCAGTTTGATCAGCCGCGTATTGTGATGATAAGCCATCCCCGCCACAACTGTCAAAGCATCAAAGCCAACAATAATAGCTTAGCTGCTGGTGACGTTTTTCGTGATGATTTAAAGGATGGTAGTCAAGGCCCATCCATGGTGTGGATTCCCGCCGGCTCATTTCGGATGGGTGATTTACAGGGGGGCGGAGACGATGATGAAAAACCGATACATCGGGTGTCAGTGGGTCGCTTTGCGATGGGGCGGTATGAAGTGACCTTTGCCGAATATGACAAGTTTGCTGTCGCCACGGGTAGAAAAAAGCCAAGTGATGAAGGTTGGGGGCGGGGTAATCGTCCTGTGATTAATGTGTCTTGGTATGATGCCACTGCTTATGCCGAGTGGTTAAGTCAGCAAACCGGCCAAAAATATCG
>LUTY01001624.1 GCA_001640045.1 Candidatus Thiomargarita nelsonii
CCGAAACAACGAAACCCGTTGATATTAATTAACTCCCTCAAAAGAGTTATAATCAGTAAAAA
Organism: Candidatus Thiomargarita nelsonii; assembly: GCA_001640045.1. Taxonomy (GTDB): domain Bacteria; phylum Pseudomonadota; class Gammaproteobacteria; order Beggiatoales; family Beggiatoaceae; genus Thiomargarita; species Thiomargarita nelsonii_A. Next base: position 63 of record LUTY01001624.1, read on the forward strand.
AATCCTATTTCTTGAAGAAATAGGATTTTTCAGAGTGTGTTTTAGACTTGTCCAAAATAAATTTTAGACTCCTAGCTAAATACCTTCGCAATAGGTAAATGAATGTCCATCACCTTATCAATCACTTCAGTATCGCGCTTAACATCAAATGCTTCCCATTCGTTTGGAGATGAATAAACACCTATATATTTATTGCTAGGAATAACCAACCAACACGATCTAACACCAGCCGCAAAATAGGCGTTGATTTTCCTGATGAGATAACTAACGGCTTGTCTCGGTGAAAGTATTTCAATGGCTAAGTCAGGCATTTGAGAGACTTTCAGTAAATCATTCTCTTTATCTGGTACCACAGGCGCATTCAGGTAAGCACAAACATCAGGCTTGAGTTCATCCTTAATACCAAGTCGGTACTCGCTTAGATCTTGTTCGCTAATATCCAAACTTAACTCTGTCATGACGGCTAGTTCTTTCTCACATTTAAACTTAAGTAAACCAGCTAAATTGGTTTGCACCGTGCTATGATTTAACGAGCCCATCTCATCTTCCCCATCAATCGCGTTATTCTCAAGTTCATAACTATCAGTCATATCGTCACTCCTGATTTGCTTGCCACGCCCTTCCAAGATAAATCTTGGACTCCAAAATTCAAATTGCCCACTCCCTA
>LUTY01001625.1 GCA_001640045.1 Candidatus Thiomargarita nelsonii
AACCAGAAGTTCATTGACGAAATAAGCCTGATACAGTCCTGTGAAAACTTCAATCACAGAACTGATCACTTCTTGGTCATTTTTAGCAGAATCAAGTAATTGCCAATGGGACATCGGTTAAAATAACTCCTTTAATTTTAAGCCCAGTTGTTGATACAAGCGTAATTCGCTATGTTTTTGTAAATCATTGGCAAACTTAGGAACCCATTTAGCTAAATGGTCTTGCCATAATGTTTGAAAATACTTTCCGGTTTCTTCGATGTGGACTAAATCTCCCACATCCTCTTGAGGGTGCTCAGTGGGCAATTTCTGCTCTAATAAATAGGCAGCGCATTCTAGCATCACACCGAGATAATCCGGTAACATATCATCAACCGGCTCCAAGCCAATAGATTGATATATCTGTTCAATTTTATTGCAAACCGGACCATTCATCACTGAATGACGATAAACGGATTCAAACGGTGGACAAGTGGTTTCTGGATGACCGTTGATAAACAATTGAGTATGCTCTCCCTGCCAATGCTCTAAGGAGATATCCTTCAATTGTTGCACGGATTCATATAACCAATGGTTTTCTTTCGCAATTTCTTCTAAAGCCGCTAAACTGTCTTCACCGGGCTTAGCAAGTAAGCCTGCGAGGAGACGTAGTTTTTGCGGAGTAATATTTTCGGATAACATGCTTTGCTACTCTCTTTTATTGATTAAACCTTATTAACTACAAGGATG
>LUTY01001626.1 GCA_001640045.1 Candidatus Thiomargarita nelsonii
GACGAGACGCCCAAGATAAATCTTGGACTCCTAGCACCTACCATTCAACCGGAACTGGCACGTAATTCTTTGAGAGTTTCGATAGGCAACTCGGTTTTTAGGGCGATGGTTTCATCATCTAACACATCCAGTAAAGCACGGGCAACCGCTAATTTTTCCTGTTCCCGACCCTTTTTCATTCCCTCTTCAATGCCTTCTTCCTTAGCTTCTGCCAACATGGAAAGTTCATTCATTAAAGCCCGTTCCCGCATATCTGCCAATTGGCGAGCACTTTCGTCAGCACTGATCTGCTGTAACAGAGCATAAGCTTTTTGTACCGGGGGATGAGTATATTGCATAGGTTTTCCACCACTGCTCACGTAGTTGAAAAAATGCAGCCATTGGTTCAATGGTGCTTTAGCTTATTTCACAAGATAGGAGTCCAAAATTTATTTTGGACGTCCAAGATAAATCTTGGACTCCTAAAGAGGTAATTTCACTTTCTTTTCCCTTTTGCCCGACATGAAATGGCATTGGCCCGATCCAATGCACACAACTTATCCACAAAATCACGGCCCCTTATTAGCAAGAATTACAAACGCAGCAATGCATTGATGAGGACAAGTTAAGAACATTTGTCGCTAACTTAGAGCGTATTCGTGAAAAATTGCTGGCAGGCACCGCACCAGTTATTGCTTGTGCAATCCCATAAAAAGTTAATGATAGATGATATAATAAATCCATCTTTTT
>LUTY01001627.1 GCA_001640045.1 Candidatus Thiomargarita nelsonii
CTTGGCACAATATTTTTCGGTATAACACTCGCTATCACGGCAGCCGTCTTAACACTGAGCTGGCGTGCTTATAAAAATATACGGGCATTACGTACAGTCTCCGCGCTTCAAAAAGAAGGGCGACAATTGATGGAAACTGACAGCTATGGTAGCGCGATGCCCTATCTCAATAAAGTGATGCAATTTTATGAGCATCGCCCTGATATCAAAGCACGTCTTGAAAGTTTTTACGTCACTGTCAATGACAGTCATCATGATCGTGAAGTATGTGCCTTATTTTCTAGCCATGTGATGAAAGACATCGATAGAGAAGCCTATCGCATCGTGACTCTACGTTCTCAAGAAACCGCAGTGATGGTAATGATCAGCCAAATAGCGATATTAGATGCGGTACTGACGCTCTGGCGTAATGTTCGCATGATTCGAGACGTTGCCACGCTGTATGGGGCACGACCAGGCTTTTTTGGCTCAATGAGCTTGATAAGCAGTGTTTTGCAAAACCTGATTTATGCGGGTGCCAGCGAAGTGGTTGCCGATGGTGTCGCTGAAATGATGGGTAGCTCTATACTATCAATCATGTCAGCTCAAGCGGCGCAAGGACTAGGCAGTGGCGTACTGACCGCACGTCTTGGTTTACATGCCATACAAGTCTGCCGTCCCTTACCGTTTACTAAGGAAAACAAACCCCGCTTAAAAGACATACGTCGAGAAATTGTCTCTTCGCTCAA
>LUTY01001628.1 GCA_001640045.1 Candidatus Thiomargarita nelsonii
AAGGGTCATCCCTATCTGACGCAGAAACTTTGCCAAATTGTTGCCACCGATAAATCCGTCACTAGAGCGGCTGGCGTTGATAGAATCTGTGAGGGCATTTTCTTTTCGAGTCGTGCCCGCGAAACGGAAAATAATTTGCAACATGTACGCACCCTGCTATTAGCTAAAGACAAAGATCACGCGGCGTTATTGGATTTGTACCGTCAAGTCCGCGCCCGTAAAAGAATCCGCGATGATGATACCAATGTGTTAATTAATACGTTGCGGTTATCGGGTTTGATTCGGGTGTTGGAAAATTATTTGTGGATGCGAAACCGTATTTATTTTCGCGTTTTTGATCGTGCGTGGATTGAGGCGAATATGCCCAATGCCGAAAAACGTCGTCAAAAAGCGGCATTCAAACGTGGTTTTCGTCGTGCCAGTGCCGTTGCTGCCGTGATTATTGCTTTAATCGGTGGGGGTTTTTATTGGGTTTTAGATGGCTACTATTGGAAACACGTTAGGTATTACAACACTTATGCCAAACGCTTGGGCATTATGGAAGGTGTTGGTGAACTCACGCGCCAGCAAGTTCGGAGTCGCACTGTGTCCTATAAATTTATTCGCGAAGGTCGTTACAACCCCCTCCAAAAAGTGCAGGCTGTCAAAGGCAGCGGCGAGTTGGCAGCCTCTCAAAGCACAGTTAAATCAATTTTTGGAGATCAAAGTAAAGATAAATCAACGCTGGG
>LUTY01001629.1 GCA_001640045.1 Candidatus Thiomargarita nelsonii
CATGAGTTAATCTTGGACGAGCCTAAACATCATCAGGAGTGCAAGGCGTACCTTGCACTTGAAAAACATTAAGGCAACTCCCAAATAATAATATGCCAAGGGCAACCACTGATGCCTGTAGGGGCAATCCCTTGTGGTTGCCCTTATGTGGTATATTTATTTTTTGGAGTTGCCTAATCTTTAAATATCTCTTTAAAAAAAGCCTGCATCCGTTGCCAAGAATCTTTATCTGCTGCCTCGTCGTATGCTAAGGGCATGTTGAAACGCTCGGCAAAACTATCAGCAGCCGGGTTGGTAAAACTATGCTTGACACCAGGATAACCCTTCAATTCAAACCAAACACCCGCCATTTTCATTTCCTTTTCAAACGCCGCCACCTGTTCGGCAGGAACAAAGGGATCGGCTTCACCCGTGAACACCAGTACCCTCGCCTTGACTTGACCAGGTTTAGCCGGCGTTTTTGTACCCAAGCTGCCGTGAAAGCTCACCACACCATCCAGATCAACACCAAAACGTGCCATGTGTAGGGAAATACCGCCGCCCATGCAATAGCCGATAGCGGCGGTCTTATCTTTGTCCACGCTAGCGTGATCAGTGAGGATTTTATGTGCAGCCTGAAAACGCTTTTGTACTTCGGACAGATTGCTCATCACGGCTTGCATGAACTGTTTAGCATCATTCGGGTGATCGGCCAACTTGCCACTGCCGTACATATCCAAGGCGAAAGC
>LUTY01001630.1 GCA_001640045.1 Candidatus Thiomargarita nelsonii
ATTGATGATGGTCAATCTTATAATTCTTTTGAAGAGTAGGAAGTTGTAGAATCATTCAGTCACCAAAGCACCGCTTAGAGCGTGTTTGAAAAGTAAGGGAGTGAGCCACTGTATCTCTAGCGCGGGGACAAACTGAACTTTTTGGGAATCGCCAAAAGTTCAATTTGTCCCCGCGCTGAGTATAGTAGAATGGCCGAGGCACAGTATGTCATATCACTCACATTGCAGGACTACCAATATTACCTTTGGCGCAAGCTGCAACTGACTGCGTGGCGGTATCTGAAATCCCACCTACGGAGTGTGAAGCCCTTGTCGCTCTTTACAATAGTACTGATGGTGCTAATTGGTCAAATAATACGGGGTGGAATGTGACAAATACTCCTTGTAGTTGGTATGGAGTCTCATGTGGCGGTGGACATGTAACGAGACTCTCTCTGTATTACAACCGACTCAGCGGCTCAATCCCAAGTGAATTGGGCAATTTGAGTCATTTGGGGTATCTCTCTCTGCGCGATAACCAACTCAGCGGCCCAATCCCAACTGAATTGGGCAATTTGAGCAATTTGAGGTATCTCAATCTGGCTTACAACCAACTCAGCGGCTCAATCCCAACTGAATTGGGCAATTTGAGCAATTTGACCTATCTCGATCTGTATTACAACGAACTCAGCGGCTCAATCCTAAGTGAATTGGGCAACTTGAGCTATTTGGAGTGGCTATCTCTGGG
>LUTY01001640.1 GCA_001640045.1 Candidatus Thiomargarita nelsonii
TCGCAAAGCGTCTAAGGCTCATCAAAAAACCACAACCAAGCTCCGATCATCAAAAGAGCCCCTAACATGGTAACTATCTAACCAAATTTGTAGGCGACTTTCTGGCGTTGAATCACATTGCTTAATTTCAGGGGGAACACCTGCCGCTAACAACGCCGGCGTCGCAATCAATTCTTCTATTGACAGATTGAGAATTTTGGCATATTCGGAAACCGAACAAATCGGCGTTGGAATCGCCCCGTTTTCGGTAAGACGTTTTTCCACAAACATATACTCATCTTTTTTCTGCTTTAACAATTTCATTTGTTCTTTTGTGAGGGCAGAGGGCACGACCGGAATTATGCCATTGAGGACCAAATCGCCGAAAAGATGTAGCATACCCTTATCAGGCGGAAAATAATCATCAGATACGCCATCTGTCATCACCATAAGTGCTAACATCGGACTAAAAAAAGGAAATGTCTTGGCAGATAAATAATCCCTTTCCAATTTTCTGAGCGAGGAGGTTAAAAATTCAGTTTCGCCATAAAAATCGTCTTTTTCTACCCTCCCCAACAAACAGCTAAATGCTTTATTTTTATAAATAGCAGTAGACAGCCCATCGCCTACTTGACAGGCTTTTTCTGCCTGTTTACGATTGGTGATGTCATGGATCATCAATAGCAGATGAAATTCATCATTGATGATAAACCGACTTAAATAACATTCAATGTAAAGCACCTTGCCAAATGTAACATGAACTTCTCGTTTTTTATCAACACCAGTCGAGAGAGTCTCCTCTGCATCGGCAAGCAGGGTTGCATTTTTAAAAAATTCAATCTGGCGAAAATTTTGACTCAACATTTGCTCGGTGCCTATCATAGTGCCTATAGTTTCATTAGCGGAAACGCATTGCCCATCAGAACGATAGCTTGCTATCCCCAAGGGCGCAACCGTGAGAATTGTTTTGTTAAACTGATAGGCCTCTTGTAAGGTGACATTGGTACGAGCATAATCTAAAGACAGTCCCACAAATGGAACTAAGTAAGTCATCATTTTGAGAAAATGGGCAATATTAAAATAATTGTCAAAAAGTGCCGTGGAACCAAAGACCATATAGAGTTGGGTGGCAATCTCTGGAATAACGCTGATAAGAAGCGCGTGAGAAAAAAGGCTAGGATAGCGTTTATGGAAAGCCGGGTAAACGACCAAACCAGCAAAAATAAATAGAAACAACGGTGCGACATCATAAGGCCGAGTCATAAGCGCGTCTGGATACATCGTTTGTGGCAGTGTGACACTGGTCGCGCTAAGGTGAATAATCGCATAAGCGAGCAACCCAAAGAGGAAACTGACACTGACAACGACTTTTAAATTGGCATCAAGTTTATTGACGCCTTTTACTAAAAAGAATCCTAGCACAACAATCATAATCAGCGCATCGAAAAGTCGGCAAATAGCCCAAGTGAATGGGAACATATTGTGATTATCCGCCACTGTTTCAATCAGGTAATCTGTTGCTAGCGTATGAAATGCGTCCATGCAGCCTGCAAAAAATAAAGCCGTGCCAATCAGCTGCGTGGTCAAGTGACGGCTACTCAATGCCAAAAAGGCAGTGCATAAGGCAATACAAAAACCAGTCCATTCTAAAATAGTATGCTCAAAGGCACCGCGAAGAGAGATAACTTGTAATTCATGGCTTGAGAGACTGGCATTTGGATCATGCTTTTCGGTGCCAAAATCGACACCTATCAAATTGAGTAAAAATGGCATCACACAAATAGCAATGACCAGTAAGACAAACGCCCATGGCAAACGGGCATTAACATAAGAACCTCTGTCTGTGAGATTAACTATATTCTCAGGAATGTTTTTTTTTGAAATTGACATTTTTTTAGCTATTCTGTAATTTGAAGAAAATCAGTCACAACCTATTGCATTTTGGAGTCCAAGATAAATCTTGGACTCCATACCTTATACCCACACGGCAAAAATATCTTTATCCTGAAACGGAATCAGTTCCTCTTTGTAGGTNGACATCATCAACCGACCAGTTTTTATCAGCCCGATTGGGGATAATATCTTCATCTATAAATTTACACAGCTTACTGACCAAATAGGGATAACCAGCAGTATAATAATATAATCGCTCCGCAATAGCCTCGATGTCTGGCTGTATCTGCTTATCGAGGCTGTAATCCTGCAACATGGTCTCAATTTCAGACGGCGCAAAACTCAAATCAACCTTAAAGTCAACCGCAATGTTCCACGGGCTGTTGTACCCAGAACGATCCCCTTGAGGGCGGATTTTGGCCTTGAGTGTCTTTATATCATGCACACCGGCCAAAATGATTGATTGGAAGGTATGGTCACGTCCTTCGTTTTGTTGTAAATATTTGTTTCGTAGCATGCTAAGGAAATCTAAAAAGAGTTGGTTATTGCTACTTTTATCCACCTCATCAATCAGTAAAACAACCGTTTTTTGCGGTACCATATCCCGTTTAAGTTTGGTAATAAAGCGAGACAGTGCCCGTAAATTTGGAGTTGTATTAAGATGTTGCTCGGTAAAGTCCACTAATTCCGATAATTGTAGAAATTCAAACTCTTTGAGAAGCATATCCAAAAAAATTTGGATAAAGGTGGTCTGGTTTTGGTAGCTATCGGTATCAATCTCTTCAAAGCTAATCTTTAATGCCACACAATCATCCCGCCGGTTGAGTTGTTTAGCGAGTAAAAACAGGGTAGTCGTTTTGCCAAACTGACGCGGTCGATTGATGGTGAAATATTCGCCCCGCTCCACAAGTTGAATAATTTGCTTAAGTTTGACAGAGGTATCAACCATGTAATGTCGATAAGGAATACAGAGTCCGGTGTCATTAAATCTTTTTTGCATCATTTTCTCCTTTTTCTGGTGGAACAAAGGCGCGTGGGAACCAGAAAGTGCGATTTCTCATACCCACACGGCAAAAATCTCTTTATCCTGAAACGGAATCAGTTCCTCTTTGTAGCTTTTACCTTTGTTGAAATCATAAATCAGCAGATACCCCTTTTTTAGCGAGTAGATATCCAGATAATCACTTAACTGTTGCAA
>LUTY01001632.1 GCA_001640045.1 Candidatus Thiomargarita nelsonii
AAGGGGAGAATGTACCCAAAAATTTTTCTGAAGCTGCCAAGTGGTTTGAAAGATCGGCAAATAACGGACATCCAATTGCTCAACGTTTAATTGGCATCATGTATTTAAACGGGGTAGGAGTCCCACAGAATGTAAAAAATGGTGCAATGTGGATAAAAAGTTCAGCAGAGCAAAATGATATTGAGGCTCAGCTTATATTAGGAATACTATACCACGATGGAATTGGTGTAGACATCGATCTTTCTCAGTCATTCACTTGGATTGAAAAAGCCTCAGATCAAGGGAATCCTGAAGCGATATATATTTTAGGAAATATGTACGCTAATGGTATAGGCGTAGAAAAAAACGAAGAAATGGCTAATTTGTTGTATAAAGAATCTGCTGAAAAAGGCTTTGATCAGGCTCAGATAACAATAGGGCTTTCTTATCTTCCATTTGATGCTGAGGAAGCTATAAAGTGGCTTCGCAAAGCGGCAGAACAAAATAGTCCTGAAGGCCAATTTATTTTAGGAACCCTTTATACTGATGTTAGTGATTTTCCCTATCATGATTTTGAGAAAGGCTTTGGATGGATATACCAATCTTATCTTCAAAAATTTCCAAGAGCGATTGAATGGATCGAGAGGGCTAAATCGGGTCCAGCAGAGGATCAATATAATATTGCTATTGTTTTTGAAAAGGGTATTGTTATTCCAAAAGACGATATGAAAGCCGCAGAGTGGTTTCA
>LUTY01001633.1 GCA_001640045.1 Candidatus Thiomargarita nelsonii
GGGGCAAGCGCGGGTAATTCCAAACTCAAAATCTCATAGCTTTGTTCACCCGTCAGTTGAATATCCGTTTGGTAAGCTTGTAGCACATTGATCTCACTCAAACTCAACGGAGGGACAATCGTTTGAAAATATCCCGCTGGGAAAATCACCCCGACATACAAATCCACCGTTTCTTCACCAGACACGGTGACATCAAACCACAGCCTGTCGCCAACATGATAAGTGGTTTGATTGATAATGGGCGAAACGAGCGTAGGCAGATGAAAATCCTCAGCTACAACATAACCATTTCGGATTTCTGACCAATCTCCTTCCATGCTTTGTGCTTGATAGAAAATTGTCCAGTTGTCAGCAGTATGGAATTGATCATAGTCAATCTCATAACGCTGCGATTTGTAATTGGGCTTTAAGCTGAGTTCTCGCCGCGTAAAATTGGTGCTTTCGCCTTTATATTCAGTGACTTGTTCATGTTCATTGTTCAAAATGGCCTGCACTTTTTTCATGCCATCAAAGTTGGGAATGGCTTTGAGCCATAATGTCGCCGTGCTTTGCCCTTCTGCCAGTCGGATAATCGGGTGAACTTCAATAATTTCGGGTGGCAATGAGGCATGGATTTTCGGTTTGCCAAGCGAAGTATCACGGGCAAACTCTCCGTCATTGCGGTCATAGACTCCATCTTGCGTATCATCCAGTTGGGGGCGTTGTTTGCCAAAAATTTCTGAGTTTG
>LUTY01001634.1 GCA_001640045.1 Candidatus Thiomargarita nelsonii
CACATTGTGCTTCGATACTGGGACGTTCTGTTGGACCATAACCCATCGAAAAAAGTATTTTCTCAGCTTGAGCCAAATCGGCTTTTTTCACCAGTAAATCGATATCACCAATGACTCTAAGCGCCTCGAATTGATAAACCGTTTTTGCCAGATACGCGCCCTTTAGCACAATAACATCCATACCAGCACGCTTTAACTGCTTTAAGACTTCAGACAATTCCCGATAATATCGTTCATTTTTGAACATATTAGAGTGATAGGCTTTGCGTAAACCTATCAGTACAGCCTTTGGCATTTGAGTGCTTGTATTGCTCAAGCGGTGGTAAAGCAAAGGTGCTACACCTTGTTGAGTCGCCAAGTCCAACAACGCTTCCCATTCAGCGTCGGAGAGTTTACCTATCTTCGTGGCTTTGTCCGCTCGCGCACCGACATAAGCCAACAAGTATTTTATCAGTTTTTTTTTTGATACCATAAGCTTTTTTATCGTGCAAGGTACGCCTTGCACTCCGGCAGGGCTCAGGAGTGCAAGGCGTACCTTGCAGCAAACATCAGGCTTGAGCGTTGATTTCAGCTTTCACGACTTCTGCTAACTCATGAGCAACAGTTTCGACTTGTTGCAAGTCAACACCTTCAACCATCACTCGAATCAGTGGCTCTGTGCCACTGGGACGCAAACGGGCTCAAATGAGACAAATGACTCATGCTAAAACAAAAGGTTTCGCTGAAA
>LUTY01001635.1 GCA_001640045.1 Candidatus Thiomargarita nelsonii
AGCACCTTTTTGGCAATCAAAGGAAAAATGCCGAGTAACACAAAAGAGGAAAGCAGGGCGGGTGATAAAATCCCACCCAAAGATTCCAGTTGACCAATTTGTGTCCCCGCATTCACATAAACAATCGTACCCGCGAACATGCCGACTTGACTGACCCAAAAAAATGTCCATGTTTTAATCGGCGTTAAAGCCATCACCAGATTAATCACGAAAAAGGGAAATGCGGGCACTAAGCGTAAAGCAAACAAATAAAAAGCACCGTCTTTTTCGACACCGCGATTAATGGGAGCTAATTGCGACTTAAAGCGTTCTTGAACAAAATCCTTGAACAAATATCGGGAAACTAAAAATGCCAGTGTTGCACCGATGGTGCTGGCAAACGACACGACAATTGTCCCGATTAATACACCAAAAATGGCACCCGCAGCCAAAGTGAGTATGGTCGCCCCCGGTAACGAGAGCCCCGTCACAACAACATAGATAGCAAAGTAAATCAATGCCGTTTGCCAAGGATGGGCTTCATAAAAATTAACAATGTCGGTTCGCCACGCTTGAAAGTTTTCAAGGCTTAGGTATTGTTGTAAATCAACTATAAAAAATATGGTTATTAATATGGCTATTATAGCCAATAAAATGAGCTTACTGGTTTTCATGGCATAACAATTTTATCAAGGTAGTGGTATGTTTATCGTTCCCACGCGGAGCAAAAATGCCAGTATGATAAAC
>LUTY01001636.1 GCA_001640045.1 Candidatus Thiomargarita nelsonii
TGTGCGTACTGTTTCATATTTTTAATGTCAGAGTAAAAAAGATTCACTTGGGACAATTCCAACGATAGCCCATACCATAAACTGTCTCAATAGCAACAAATTTCGGATCAAGACGGATAAATTTTTTCCGAATGCGTTTAATGTGTGAGGTAATGGTACTATCATCAACCACAATATTGGCATCCTTCATCAATTGTTCACGGTTTTTGACGTGCCCGGGAAAACGTGCTAAGGCATGTACGATCCAAAATTCGGTCAGGGTTAAATTCACTGCCATACCTTGCCAACTCACTGTCAATTGATGACTATCTATTAATAATGGCCCTCTTTCTATAACTTTGTTCGATGGAAGGGGAGTCGTTAGGGCATCAATACGTCGAAATAAGGCCGCAATCCGTGCCAATAAATGTGGCAGACTGATGTCTTTAGTCAAATAATCATCAGCCCCCAAACGTAATCCCGATACTATGTCAAATTCGTTGTCACGCGCTGTTAAGAAAATAATAGGTAAATAATGTGACATGGCGCGTAAGTCTCGACACAGATCAAACCCTCCCTCAACTTCATCTTCTAAGCCAATGTCTAATAAAACCAGTTCAGGTAAGCGGGCACGAAAGGCTTGCATGGCTTCTTGACGGTTCGCATAAGTGCTAACTTCATATCCTTGCCGGCATGAATTTGTCCTCCTTAATCGTTAGCGATAAGGTGCATCTAAAGCTCTATCA
>LUTY01001637.1 GCA_001640045.1 Candidatus Thiomargarita nelsonii
GATCAATATCATGTAATAAACAATTCATCAATGCTAAACGTTGCCGCGCTAAGTCCGGTTCTATAGCAATAAAATGTTGTCTTTTTGTCATTTTTGTCATTTTTGTCTTTGGTAATTCATCACTCATGACTTTAATATACTCGTCGGCTGCAACCACAAAACTGGCTGTGCCAGCCAGCGGATCTTGAATCAATTCATCCGGTTGCGGTTGGATTAAAATGACCATGAGATCAACTAATGAACGCGGCGCAATGTGCAAACGGTTTGAATTCTGATAAGCACACATTTCCAATAGTGTTTCGTAAATTTCTCCTAAATTTTCGGTTGGTACATTATCAACCGCAGCAAGTGTGCTAATCACTTGTGTCAATTGTTCAGAATTTTTAAAAGACGAGCGAGCGTGGGCATATATCCCAGCAATATGGGGGTCACTGACTTGTCCCATGTCTTTTATAACTTCTTGATAATATTTATATTGTTCTTTACATTGTTTGTGGAGCAAGGTTTCCCAACTAAGGTGAACTGGCACACCGTTGCCTATCGCGGGGGCTATTTTTAATAACAGCAACCAAGTCAACTCGGTTAGATAAGCATGATAAGATAGGCCCTCGGTATGTAAGCGTGTGGCTGGTGCCCAAAGTGTTTGTGCAATATTGGCAATAGTATTCATTTCGCACCACTAAATTTGGAATTTTGAAACTTTGAGATATAACTCAGTTTTCCCC
>LUTY01001638.1 GCA_001640045.1 Candidatus Thiomargarita nelsonii
ACTGGCCTTGTTTCTAAAACCGAGGCGAAAAAAGTAGAAAAACAAGCTAAATCAAAATATCACCAGCAACAAAAGCAGAAAAGTAAAAAGAAAAAACAAGGAAAAACAGAAACCGTTGAGACAGAATCCGCTGCTTATATGGCAGCTAAGGCGCGGGAAGAAGAAATTGCACAGGCAAAAAAATTGAATCAACAAAAAGAAGCTGAGCGCCTGCAAAAAGCCTTACTGGCTCAAGTATCCGATATGATTCAACGTCATCAAGTTAATGATCTTAAGGCGGATATTGCCTATCACTTTCTAGAAGGCAAGATTGTTAAGAAAATATTTGTCAATGCCAAACAACAAAAACAACTTAGCAATGGTGATTTGGCAATCACGGTTTTGGATGACTCTCACTATATCGTGCCTGTTCCCATTGCAGAGAAAATCCTTGCTCGTCTACCCCAGGTGGTCGTTTATCTCAAAAAAAATGAAGAAAAAGCGAGTGATGTAGACGAACAAGCCTATGCAGACTACCCAGTACCAGATGATTTGATGTGGTAATAACATTAAAAAAATCCTATTTCTTAAAGAAATAGGATTTTTAGATTGCTACTCATATATTCAAGGAGAACAATAATGTTAAAAACATTTATCATAACAGGTATAACACTATTAATATTAATAAGTTGCGTTACATCCCCCTTAGGACGTAAACAATTGATTATGATGCCCGCGGGAAACA
>LUTY01001639.1 GCA_001640045.1 Candidatus Thiomargarita nelsonii
TACAGCCAGTTAAAGAATACATTGGCTCCAAAAAATGTGCAAAATGCCATGAGTGGCACTACAATGGCTGGAAAACCACGCTTCACACTAAAATGGAGCAAGAAGTCATCACAACTGGAGAAGACGAGAATGTGCTTGGCGACTTTTCCAGTGATGCTCCTGTTCTCACCTTCTCATTGGATGAAGTGGACATGCTGGTAGGAAGCCGGTTTAAGCAGCGATATGCAAAAAAAATTGGCGATGACTACTACATGTTACCAGCCCAGTGGAATGTTGAAACAAGGGAATGGGTAGCTTATCATCCCAAAAAGGATTGGTGGGCGGCTGAAGGTCTCTATCCTAAAAAATGGGACAAGCGTCCCACTTCAAAATTGTGTGAAGGATGTCATACTACCGGGTTTAATATTAAAACCAAGGTGCCGGCTGAACGAAATATTGCTTGTGAAGCGTGCCATGGGCCAGGCCGTCGTCATGCCAAAACGGAGGAGGAAGCGGATATTGTCAATCCGGCGAAGCTTAGCCATGAACGTGGCAATATGATCTGTTTTCAGTGCCACATGAGAGGTCGGCCACCTAAGGGTGAATTTGAAACTTACGCCTGGCCCGTTGGCTACACGCCGGGAGATGATTTAAGAAAATATTGGGTTTATGATCAACCCACAGGTGAGACAAGCTATGCCCTATGGGCCGATGGGTATGCTCATGTGAATCGTGTTCAAGGGA
>LUTY01001650.1 GCA_001640045.1 Candidatus Thiomargarita nelsonii
CTCTTTTTTTAATGTGGCTTTTGTTCGTTCCGAATTGTCGTAAAAACGAGCCATTAGATAGCCTCCCATAAAAAATAAGATAGCGGCAACTAGCGACAGAATACCAACTAGTGGCTGTAGTGTCATGTTAATTTTCCCCAATAAGCCAAATTTCCACCCGGCGATTTTTAGCACATACAGTATAGTTATTACCACAATTGTTTAAACGATATTGTCCATAACTAGCTGATTCAATTCTATTTACGGCAATTCCATGTTCCAGAAAAAAGGAAACAATAGTCTTTACCCTGCGCTTACTCAAACTATAATTGTAATCTTTTGACCCCCTTGAATCGGTGTACCCCTCTACACGTATGCGAGTTTCAGGAGATTTCTTAAGGTAAGCAATAATTTTTTCTAGGGTTTGTCTTGATTTAGAACTCAATGAATTTTGATTTGTGGTAAACAAGATAACTGCCTCAAGGGAAATTGGGGGTGGTAGCTCTGCTAGATTATATGGAACGGCAGCAGCTATCTGTTTGTTGTCTTCCTCCCCAGAATTGTCATTACTGATAGGTTTAATGGGTATTGTCAAATCACCATTCGTTTTATCATTGCTACTTTCATGCGGAACATCAGCATCTGGAATAATGGGGGCCTTTGTGAGGCCGGAATCTTGGTTGGGCGGAGCGACAGAAATGGGGTTTTCATTTGAGGGTTGGTTAGTTTCCGATACCAACCAAAAGTTTAGTATGCCAAGATCTGTTATTCCTAGCACTAAACAAATCATGGCAGTTATAAATAGATGAAACTTACGTCTGTCCAACAGTCTATCTCCTGAGCATATAGTCTTGCTAAAACGTTTCGCGCAGCATTTTCGTCAGTTAAATTATTCCTTAAGGAGTTCTGATAATTTTTGAATAATGCCTTGCCTCAATTTAAGGGAAACTAACGCCGGCTGTGCCTTCAGAGTAGTAATGATTACCAATATTTTCCTAGAGTCAATAATGTTGAAAATAATACGCCCCTTTTCAAAGTCGAAAACGAGTTTTTTAAAGGGGGAAGAAGCTTCGCCAAACGCTATCATAGATAGCTGTTCTATTACACCAATAAAAATAAAACTCTGAGCGCCGATATCTGCCACATAATCCTCCTCATCTTGGTTTTTTAGCCGTGGCGACACAGCGATACAATCCCCACCTTCCTCAAATATATCCACCACTATTGCTCCCATTACTCCCTCACAAGCATTGTCTACTTCTTCTAAAATTCTTTCTATTTTCTCTTGGAAATTATCCATTTTTTCTACTCAATGTTAATTAATGCTAAACGATCCAACAAACTAGGAAAAGTGAGGGTGTATCTACCAAAGCCCTAACTTTCATTAAGGGCGCATGAATGTTTAAAACATTCTGTTGCCATTTAGGTTGCAACTCACCTACGTTAGCCGTTTGATCTAAGCTTTAAGGCTGTTTTTGGTTAGAACCACGCCCAGCACGAGTTTACGCCGGAGTCATTATATATAATATAGGGATGGCGTTTAAGAAAATCAATATTTTTTTTATGACAATTTCTTTTGGAAGTTGACTCTCGTAAAATACAATCATTGTCATAGCCATTCCTATTGCAAGAGCTTTTTAAGACTCTTATAAATTTCATATTTCATTAGATTAGCCAATGGATCTTTGGCGTAATAAAAAAACCAGCCGACAGGATTACGCAGCTTAAACGCAATTTTGATAAGCTAATACAAAAAAAACAAAAAACCATCAACCTCGGCTAGAACGTCGCTTGGAACGCAATTTGAGGGGGGTGTTTTTTAGGGGGTCACAATTGTTATGAGTTATCGCCTCACATTAAGTTAAGGTAGAAGCGGATAGGTTGGGCCAGTCGCGCCGCACGCCCTTCTTTCATGGGCAAATCAAGTACTTGTCCTTTATTGGGCTTTTTTAGGGTCTAAACGCGCTAAAGCGGGCGAATTCGGGTTCACTTTCTCTAAACGGCGAAGATATGTTTTCAGTTGCATAACTTGTTTATTGCGAAAAGCCTTTTCAGCCAATTTCACATAACGATCTTCTATGGCTTTTAAACCGGCTTTAGCGTTGGGATTATTTGGCTCTAGTCTCAAGACTTCTTGATAACAAACCAGTGCAGTTCCCTCACTACCGGTAGTAAAACGCTTCGCATCAAAATGTGTTTGGCATTGTTGCAATAAGTTCGTCACTTGAGCTTGTCTGGCTTGTTCTTTTTGACGCGCTTGTTCCGCTAAACGCTCAACTTCGGCTTTTTTTATAGCTTGTTGTTGACGAGCTGCTTGTTCTACTAAACGCTGCTCCTCCGCTTGTTTTTGAGCATCTTCTGGTTGAGGATTTGATTGGTCGTCGATTACGTTTTCTGGAGTTTGAGGCAATAAATCGATGAGCGATTGTTTCAGAGCCATGCCCCCAAAGATAGCAAGCAGCAAGACAATCCCGCCAATAATTAAACCAGCCAATTTATTTTTTTCTGGAAAAAGCTCCGCCAAAAATTCATCAACCGTTGGTGTTCTATTTTCCCTACGAAAAGCTAAAGCACGTAATAGTGCCTTATTTTGTTGACTACTCAACCCAGAAATTGGTCTTGGAGAAAGCTTCTCTTTTTCAGCCTTGATAGCGGTTTTCCTATTAAAGGGATGTTTTCCTGACAGTAACTCATAAGTTACGCAAGCTAAGGCATAAATATCATCACCAGGTGTTGGCTCTAAACCCAAAAACATTTCACGACTGGCGTAAGGCTCAGTAAATGCACTTAAGTCCCCCGGATCATATAGAGTTTCCTCCCGCTCAGATTGTTTTATCAGCCGTGCAATCCCAAAATCAATGAGTTTGACATTCTTTTGCTCAGTCTCATAAAAGACATTGCCCGGTTTAAAGTCTAAATGGGCAATTCCCTCTTTATGAGCGTATGAAAGTGCCTTTCCCATACCCTGAATGATCTGTTTTGCCTCCTCAAGGGAAATACCATTTGAGTGACTTTTAATAAACGGTTTTAATGACATACCGCTCAGAAATTCCATTACCATGAAAACGGTGCCGCCCATATGACTTAACGCATAAGCACGGACAATATTAGGATGGTTTAACCTTTGATAGCGAGC
>LUTY01001641.1 GCA_001640045.1 Candidatus Thiomargarita nelsonii
CCATATAAATTATCAAATTTGGATTTTGTCACTGAATCATTAACATTAAAGGCAGGCACGAATTTGCATGGCATAGATTTCGGGATAAGTTATCCCTAAACGAACACCGCGATGACCGAGCATGGGATTGACTTCGTAGAGTTCGCGCACTTTGCGGAGCATCCGTTCTTTTTTGGTGATGACCTCATTCACCATTTCTTCGCCCATTTCATCAAAGGGAGCTGGCAGCGGTGTAGGCAATTCATTGGGATTCGTCTGGCTTAAGCGTATGCTACTCAACAGATTGGCGACCCCTTTGACCGTGCCACGCAGTTGACGCAAGTTTTCCAGTTCGTCAGTCAATTCCATTTCCGTCGGTAAAAATTCATGCAAGGGGGGATCTAATAATCGCACTGTGACGGGACGCGGAGAGAGGGTTTTAAACAAAGCTTTAAAGTCGTTACGCTGAATGGGTAACAACTTGTCTAAGGCCGCTTGGCGAGCCTCCTGCGTCGCCGCGAGAATCATATCAACCACGATGGGTAGACGGTCAGCGTCATTGAACATGCGCTCAGTACGGCAGAGGCCAATACCCATCGCCCCATACTCCACCGCTTGCTGGGCTGCATCTGGGGTGTCTGCATTGGCCATGACTTTCAATTGGGCTATCTGATCCGCCCATGAGAGTAGTGTTTTCAGTTCATCTGAAAATTCAGGCTTTATGGTGGGCAGTTCACCAACGTA
>LUTY01001642.1 GCA_001640045.1 Candidatus Thiomargarita nelsonii
GAAACAAATTGAACGCACCACTAATCACGATGTCAAAGCGGTGGAATATTTTATCCGTGAAAAATTCGTCGATCATCCAGAATTAGTGGCAGTCAATGAATTTATCCACTTTGGTTGTACTTCTGAAGATATCAATAATTTAGCTTACGCATTAATGCTAGCTGAAGCCCGTAGCGAGATCATCGCGCCAAAAATGAAGGCTGTGCTGACGGCACTCATAACACTGGCAAAACAATATGCTGACATTCCTATGCTATCACGCACCCACGGGCAACCGGCTTCTCCGACAACATTGGGCAAAGAAATCGCTAATGTCGTTTATCGCTTGCAGCGCCAACATGAGCAAGCAACAAAAGTCGCCTTAATGGGTAAATTCAACGGCGCAGTGGGGAATTATAATGCCCAGTACGCTGCCTATCCCAAGTTGGATTGGGCGAATATTGCACAACAATTTGTCACTCAACTGGGTTTAGAATGGAATCCTTATACGACTCAAATTGAGCCACATGATTATATGGCAGAATTATTTGATGCCATCGCCCGTTTTAATACCGTGCTAATAGATTATTGCCGTGATACTTGGAGCTATATTTCGCTGGGCTATTTCAAGCAAAAAACCATTGAAGGGGAAATTGGCTCTTCTACTATGCCGCATAAAGTCAATCCAATTGATTTTGAAAATGCGGAAGGTAATTTAGGAATAGCGAATGCCTTATTTCAGC
>LUTY01001643.1 GCA_001640045.1 Candidatus Thiomargarita nelsonii
TTTGGGTCTTGTCATATCCGTCCTCCGCCTCGGCCCGTTCCAACACAGCCCGCTACAATCTTTCGTGACACTTTGCAAGATGGCAGTCAAGGCCCTGAAATGGTGGTGATACCTACTGGGCGGTTTAAGATGGGCGATATCCAAGGGGGTGGCGATTCAAATGAAAAGCCGGTGCATCGAGTGTCCGTTGCTCAGTTTGCGATCAGTCGCTATGAAGTCACAGTAAGCGAATATTTGCGTTTTGTCCAGGCAACGGGTCGCCATGCACCCGAATGGCAGAAAGCGGGCAGCAAATACAATATTCAAACCGGAACAAGAAGTTATTATTATAAAATATTGGGTTCTGCTTTGACGAAAGAAAATTACCCGATAGTAGGTGTTTCCTGGTATAACGCGGTGGCTTACGCCGACTGGTTAAGTCAACAAACTGGTAAACCATATCGCTTACCCACCGAGGCTGAGTGGGAGTATGCCGCACGGGCGGGGAAAAAAACCAAATACTGGTGGGGGAACGAGATTGGTTCCAAGAACGCCAATTGCTCAAATCGTGATTGTGGTGACGATTTTAAATACACTGCTCCTGTTGAAACTTTCGCGTCGAATCCCTTTAAATTGTATAACACGGTAGGGAATGTTTGGGAATGGACTTGCTCGGAGTATGAAGACAAATATAGCGGCAAAGAGCAACAGTGCAAAGGTGATGCCAAAGGTCGCCGATTTGT
>LUTY01001644.1 GCA_001640045.1 Candidatus Thiomargarita nelsonii
TTATTAAATATTATCATAAAATAATAAGTAAACATTAATTAAATGATGAGGTGTTTGTGCTTAGTAAACATTAAATATTATACCGATATTTAAATTTAATGTTCACTAAGTTTTAACGCTCAAATTTTTGAGCGTTGGGGTTTAACAATTACTAAGTAGTAATTGTTATTTTTTTCGTCAGAAAAAAATCATAAGGGGTTTGGGGATTTCCCCCAACAAGCCGGTATTTTTAGCACGAAGTGGCTATAAAATACGACGCTTGCCAAACCACATAATTACTTGATAAAATCTGGCTTACCCTGTAAGCTAGATTTATATTAAGTCATTTCTTTCGAAGAAAGCGTGGTGGGATTTGATGAGCGAACAAAATAACTTTGTGGCTAGCGACGAAACTGTTGGGCGAAACCGTAAACCCAACCGTAAGGAGCCGAAACAAATTAGTTTTCGTGTGAGCGAATCCGAGTACTTAAAGTTAAAGCAGTCCGCTGAAACTTTAAGTATGAGTGTGCCTGCTTTCGTTAAGAAAAAGGCACAGGGTAGTCGATTGGTCGCACCTAAATTTGATAAAGAAACGCGACAATCGATAGCCAAAGATTTAAGTAAGTTAGGTGCAAATGCCAATCAGATTGCTAAATATTGCAATCAACATCAACATGAAGCACCTAACTATATAGCGTTAGAGGAAAACGTGAGAGAAATTCGTGAAAGGCTTGATGAGATA